>CAZXZQ010000075.1:0-10403 GCA_964645215.1 uncultured Rhizobiaceae bacterium
GTGTGACCTTCACAGGCACATACACTGTTACGCAGGATGATGTTGATAATCTTCAATAGTTCATATTGATCTTAAAATTAAAACCGCAGCCTGAGCTCTCAGGCTGCGGTTTTTTTGTGTCTTGATTTATGACCAAAGAATTAAAACCAAATTTATGTTTGATTAACCATACTTTAACCCGACTCACGCATTGCTAGACTAGAGGGTCAATGCGAGTAATATTATGGGATCAAAGTTTGTTAAAGTTCAAACCAGTTTGGCAATGAGGCTGCCAGTCTCATTGGTGCTATTTTATTTTACACTGGTGACACAATCTGCACATGCAACGATTGATAATACGGTAACCGTTAGAGGGACGGCTCCTGGTGGGCCGCCTAATCAAATATTTGATACTGCGGATGAAACTGTTGACGTTGTTGATGCTGATAACTCACTGACAGTGGTGAAGACAGCCAATTTGAATGATCTAGATGGAGATAATCTAGCTGCTGTTGGTGAAACGATTACCTATACGTTTGATGTTACGAATAATGGCAATGTAACGATCCAGAATGTACGCGTTAATGACGTGACAAACGCTACTGGTGGCCCCGTTACACCTAGCAATGAAGTTATTCATGATGACGTTCTGCCACTTAATGATTCATCTGATACGGCATCAGGCATAAACAATGTTTGGGATGCACTTGCTCCCGGCGATACTGTGCGGTTTTCAGCAACTTACACGGTTACACAAGATGATCTGGATACACTTAATTGATCCAGCCCATAAAAATTTCACCTTTTAAACCAACCGGCAAATCCCAGGGGGACGATATAATGCCAATAAAAAAAGTAAGCCCAAAAATAAAACTAATAAGGAAGAGCGGTTTAACAGCCATTGCCATTTTTACGGCGATGGGTGCAACTGTTCCTGCTTATGCGACGATTGATAACTCAGCGGTTGCTGTTGGTACTTTTGGTACTGCAGATGATACGTCTTCTCCACCAGATACGGCAAACGTACCTGTGTTGAGCAGCAGAGCTCTTGCAATTGCTAAGTCTGTATTTGCTGCTCCATCTATTACTGCTGGAGTTGATAATACGATTATTGATACTGGTGATACAATTATTTATCGCTACACGATTACCAATAATGGTTCTCTAACAGAAGATAATGTGGATGTTGTAGATGTTGGCCCAACGTTTAACGGTGTTGCTGGTACAGGCACACTTAGCGCATTTACTGAAGTAACAGGTGCTGGTGCTGGAACGGGTGATGCTGCAACGCTTGCTCCTACAGAAACAGTTGTTTTTGAAGCAACATATACATTATCTGCACTTGATATTCTCAATGCTGCTGGTGTGACCGATGGAGTTTCCAACGTAGCTTCTCCAGTATCGGATGATCTTCCTGACGGACCTGGTACACCAGTTTCACCGCCAGCTGAAACAGAAATCCCTGCGCGTACAGGCATTACAATTGCTAAAGCTGCTGTCTTGAACGATGAAATCAATGTAGACACTCTAGCTGAAGCGGACGAAACAATTACCTATACATATACCGTAGAGAATACAGGTAACGTCGCACTCACGAATGTACGAATAGATGATACGCACGAAGGTGCGCTGTTGGTCTTCCCGAACGCACCACGTGCTGAAGCTATTACAACTGAAGGTGATCTTCAGGCATCTGATCTAGGTGTGGCTGATGATGGCGTTATTTTACGACTTGAAGCTGGTGCTGTTGCTACGTTCACATATGTTCACACAGTACTGCAGTCAGAAGTTGACGATGGTTAACCGAATAAGATAACGACGAAGATACTTATAAGAGATGCAGATGCGCAAATTAGGGGCTACACAACAGAACGGATTTTTCCGGGGACTTTTGTCTCCGGTTAATCTGTTCCTAGTGCTTATTCTCTTTTTTGCGCAATTGCAGGTTTCACTCGCTGATATTACAAACGATGCGCAAGCGGTTGGTACCTATGAAGGCGGGACAGTAAATTCAACTGTCGATAGCGAAGCTATTCCCGTAATTCCAGCAGATTTTCAATTGGCAGTTGATAAAACTGGCGTGCTTAATGACAATGATGGCACACCGGGCCTAAGTGCTGGTGACACAATTACATATACAGTTGAAGTAACCAATCCTGGTACCCGAAGTCTTACTGGCATTACGGTAAATGATCCTCTTGTTGCACTGAACTTTATTGGTGGCGACGATGATAATGACAGCGAAATTGATCCCAGTGAAACATGGGTTTATACAGCCGACTATACAATCACACCGACTGATCTAAGTACGAATGGTGGCGGTGATGGTGATATTGATAATACTGTAACAGCTGATTCAATTGAAACACCACCTGCATTTGATGCAGATGAAGTGCTAATTAATCCTTTAGTTTCCATACTGGTTGAAAAAACAGGCACATTAAATGATGATGATGGCACGCTAGGCTTATCAGCTGGCGACACGATTGATTATGTAATCAATGTTACGAATAATGGTGTTACAAGCCTAACTAATGTAGTTCTGACAGACACACTTACACAAAGTGGTGTTGATACGACACTAACACCGGGTGTGCCAAGCGGCGATCTGAATAATAATTCTCAAATCGATGCTGGTGAAATTTTCACCTATACGCTTAGCTACACACTAACTCAGCCAAACATTGATGATGGTAGTGACATTGTAAATACGGTTTCTGTTCTTACAGACCAGATTGGTCCAAGAGAAGATGATGATATCCAACCATTAAGTGGCTTTATTGATAGCTTTACGATGACCAAGCTTGCATCTCTGAATGATCTGGATGCTGATAATCTAGGGGATGAAAATGAGATTATCGATTATACATTTACCTTTACCAATACAGGTAATCGTGCCCTAACTAATCTACGTGCGAATGACCCGCTTCCTGGTCTGTCAGCAATTTCTTGTCCGGGTGATATAGATAATGATGGTGACATAGACACGCTTGCGCCTGGTGTCTCCGCTATCTGTACGGCTAATTATTCAATCCAAGCAGGCGACGTTATCAATGGTCTTGTAAATAATACTGCAACAACAAGCGCAACGCGTATTGGTGGTCTTGTTCCGGTTGTTGAAGATGACACTGCAAATGATAACTCAACCGTTACACCAACTGACACTAACTTTGAGGTGCAAGTTCGTAAAACAGTTGCATCAGCTGTTGAAGTTCTGACCAATGTTGTTGAAGTTGATTACATAATCGAAATTGAAAACATTGGTTCAATTACCCAAACCAATATTACGGCAGAAGATGACATTACGGCAGCGATTAATGCCCCTGCGCTTTTGTTGGGTGATGCAAGTATAATCAATATTTCTGGGTTCACTGGAACTGGCATAGCCAATGCAGCGTTTAATGGTTCATCTATAACTCAACTCTTGTCAGGTGATGTGCAACTTGCAGCAAATGCAACGGGCCAAATACGTGTTCGCGTGCTTGTAGATCGTAGATCGCAAACATTGGTTACAAGCAATATTGCTCTTGTGACAACAGACCAAATCACAGGCACCGTGCCATCTGATGATCCAAATGAGACGCCGGGTAATACGGGTGATAATAACCCAACACCATTTGATAGTCCTGACTTTGATCAAGATGGCAGCCCGGATGTAAATGAATCACCAGTTGCAGACCGAGATGGTGATGGTATTTCGGATCAAGAAGACTATGATCCAACAGGTTATTTCTACTGCGAGGCTAATGGGCGTATTCTTACAGGCGGTCGTATTGCGGTTCAAAATTTAACAACTGGCGGTATTCAAACCGGTGTTGGTAGTAGCAATGATATTACGATCCTGCATGATGGTAGTTCTGGGTTCTATCAGTTCTATACAACTGCGCCTGGTACATTCCGTTTGATCCCGACATTACCAACCGGTGGTATTGCAAGTACAACAAGACTATCTAGCGGCAGTTTAGACGTCTCAACGCTTCTGCCAAATAATCCTGCTGTGTTGGGTGGTGGTGAAATTGGGTCAACTGGTGTGTTGCACGACTTCACGCAAGCTGGGAACCCATTCTATACAGACTTTGTGATTGAGCGCGGAGATCCGACGGTCTTTAATAATAATATCCCTCTGGAGCTTTGTGGTACGCCGCAACTTGCAACAACCAAAGTTATTGTTGACGAGCCTATTACAAATCCTGATGGCACGACAGATGTGACGTTTAACCTAACAGTTCAAAACACAGGTACGTTGCATGCAGTTGATCTATCGCTTACGGATGATCTGAATGCAGTGTTCGGAACAGGTAACTTCACAGTTTCTGAAAATGAAATCACAGCATCTCCTGTAACCTTTGGTGCAAATTCAAATCCATTTTATAATGGTTCATCTAACGTTGAGTTGCTTACGAGCGGTGGCCGTCTTGAGCCGGGTGAATCAATCCAAATCACTATGCTTGTAAATGTGACAGCTGATCCAGGCTCGTTTACCAATACAAGTATCGCAGGTGGGTTTGATCCATCTGAAAACTTAGGTGGCGCAGGACCGGGCGTTAATATACCGCTGCCAAATGTAAGCGCTACAGCAAGTTTTGTTATTGCACCAACAATCCTTGATAATGTTTTTGTTGCAACTAAGACAACAACAGTTGATTCAGCGCGCTTGGGCGAGATTGTTCCATATACACTTACTTTCAGAAACACTGCTGACTTTACGGTCCGTGATGTTGAGTTTGTAGACATTATGCCTAGAGGCTTTACTTATGTGTCAAATAGCGCCTCGATTGATGGCGTGCCAGTTGAGCCGACAACTGCTGATCTACAAAGGCTTGTATGGTCAGGGCGTGAGGTTGCCTCAGGTGCAACATCAACATTGACCTTGTCACTTAGATTGGGCGCCGGAATTAAAGGAACCAAGTTTACCAATACGACGTTTGCGTGGGATCCACAAAACAGGAACGAGATTTCAAATCAAGCAAGAGCTGTGATTGAACTAGAAATTGAATCTGTCTTCCAGTGTAGCCATGTAATTGGCCGCGTATTTGATGACCTTGATAAGGATGGCTATCACGATCCGGGTGAACCAGGTCTTGGTGGTGTTCGTGTTGTTTCTGTAAATGGTCTTTTGATCACGACTGATCAATATGGCCGCTATCATGTTACATGTGACAGTGTCCCTAATGAAAGCATTGGTTCAAACTACATTCTGAAACTTGATACAAGAACCTTACCAACTGGATATATTGTAACGAGTGAGAACCCGCGTGTCGTACGCCTCACACAAGGTAAGATTTCAAAAATTAACTTTGCAGCGGCAAACCTTAGAGTGGTGCGTGTTGAACTCTCAGATGATTCGTTTGAAGGTCAGGGCAGCGGTTTGAAACGTGAAACGCTACAAAATCTTGGTAAAATCCTAGCGCTGCTTGGTCAAGAACGTTCAGTACTTGAGCTTGATTATGCCTCTACTGGCAGCATTGATAACACTCGAAATTCACGATTGAGATCTGTGAAAAAACTGATGCTCAATGCTTGGAAGAAGCAATCCAAAGATTATCCACTTGAAGTGATTATCAAATCTGGGCGGTACAATTCCACTCCTGCCAGATCAAATGGGCAGCCTCAATTACAGCAAGGCATCCAAGGTGAAGAAATTATTAAAAAGTAGTTAAATTAGCTATTTTGAAAATACCTCTAAATTGCTGTTATTTATACACTTTCTCAAATAAAATTAACTGTCTGATAACCATTTCAGACATAATTTGTTTACCATGATAATTAACTATTCGATGCCAGGCGGCCTTATTAAGGGTTTAAGCCAAGCTAGGATCGGGGCGCTTTACTGTGCTGCGGCATTGATCCCTTTATTATCTTTCCAAGCACATGCAAATGATGATCTTGATTTACTTTTGCAGGCTGCGCATGAAGCTCAGGAAGATGTTTCTAAACAGCTCGTCAAATCGGAAAAACCTCAGCTTGGTTTATCTGTCAGCGTAGATGGCGAACAAATTATTGGTGAAAGCCGACTTGCAGATCAAATTCACGCAACGGACAAAGCGCTTGAAGCAGTAGACATTCAAATTAAATTTGATGGTCTGGACACAACACGTAGGCTGAATCTTGCAACAGTAGATGGCAACGTAAGCTATAAGCCTGGTTCAGTCATAGATTTTAATGGTACATGGAATTATCCAGACTGGATTGATCGTGCGGAAATTCGCCTTTACAAGCAGATTGATAAATATTCAGCTGAGGCTATTGCTCCGACACTAGAGGTAATTGAATTGCCAATTGATGGTGAAAACATCGGGCAAGCGTCATGGGAAAGTTATACAGCGTCTGAATTGACGGATGAGGAAAGTGGTAATCTGGTTTATGCGCTTCGTGTCTATGACCACAAGGGCAATTATGATGAAACCTTCCCAACACGTTTAACACTGACAAGCACAGAGCTTGATAACAATGAAGACCTTCCTGATTCATTCAACAGCTTAGGCCAGGGAGACGATAGAACAGGTGTTTCAAATATCCCAATTTATGGTGGTGCGGTTACCGTGCATGGTCGTAATGTACCGCCAGGTTATTCTGTGCGTGTTCAAGATCAAATTATACCACTTGATGACGGTCAGAAGTTTGTAGCAAGTCGCATTTTGCCTCCGGGTGATCACATTGTTGATGTGGCTATTATTGGTGAAACAACAAAAGATTCTGGCCTGCATTTTGAGCGCGACATTTATGTTCCTGATCAAGAATGGTTCTATATCGGTTTGGCTGATATCACCGTTGGGAAGCGGTTGGATGACAGTTCAGAATCGCTTGATCAAGTTGTGCCGGGTGAATTTGACGATACGTATGAGCGCGGCCGTTTTGCATTTTATGTTAAAGGCAAAATTAAAGGTGAAACACTTATCACCGCAGCATTTGATACGCATGAGCAGGACCTTGATGAGATTTTTGATAATCTTGACGAGAAAGACCCAAGACGATTGCTTCGTAATCTTGACCCGGATGATTTTTATCCTGTCTATGGTGATGACAGTACAACGGTTGAAGATGCGCCAACGTCTGGTAAATTTTATGTACGCCTTGAACGCGGTAAGAGCCAAGTTGTTTGGGGTAACTTTAAAACCAATATTCAAGGTACAGAGCTAACGCGTTTTGAGCGAGCTCTATATGGCGCGCATGCAAGATTAGAATCAGATGCAATCACGAGTTATGGCGAGTCTTCTGTAAAGGTTGAAGCTTTTGCGGCGGAACCAGGTTCTCTTCCACAGCGTGATACGTTTAGGGGTACTGGTGGTTCTGCATATTTCCTACAAAGACAGGATGTTAATCAAGGCTCAGAGCAAATTTATGTTGAAGAGCGCGATCGCATTACGGGTGAAATTATTGCAAGAACGCTTTTACGCCCGGACGCAGATTATGAAATTGATTATACACAAGGCGTTGTTCTTCTAAGACGTCCAATCCAATCTTCAACCGGAACATCAAGTTCAGTGCGTCAAACTGCGATTGGTGGCAATGAACAATTCCTGGTGGTGGTTTATGAATTTACACCAACGCTGACAGAGCTAGATGGCTTTAGTTATGGTGGCCGTGCCGAGGCTTGGTTAAGTGATAATGTTCGTATCGCAGCTTCAGGGTTTTCTGAGAATACCGGACTTGCTGATCAAGAACTTTATGGCGCAGATGTTCTGTTGCGCTTTTCTGAAAAAAGCTATGCCGAATTTGAATGGGCTGAAAGCAGAGGTAATACATTCTCTGCGGTTGATTCAACGGATGGTGGTTTCATTTTCAGTTCTCAAAGTGGGGTAAATGCAACGGGTGGCCGATCACAGGCGATACGCGGTAAAGTAGCTCTAGATTTAGGTGAGATTACTAACGGAGCGGTACAAGGCACAGTTGGCGGTTACTATGAGGACCGTGAAGCTGGCTTTAATGCACCTGGTAGATTTACCTCAATTGGGGAACGCTTGAGCGGTGCTTTTATTGAAGCAGAAATTAATGAAGCGACGAAAATCCGTGCTGCATTTGACCAAATAAGCCGCGAAGATAATACAGACCAGATTGAAGCAAGTGCAGAGATCGAAGCGCGTCTTAATGAAGAATATACACTAAGTGTTGGTGTTACACATTCAGATCTTGATACGCCACTTGGTTCCACCACAGGTGCTGGTGAGCGTGTTGATGTAGGCGCTAGGCTTACACGTGAATTAGCCAATGGTGACAAAGCTTGGATATTTGGCCAAGGGACTGTTCAGAATTCAGGCACGCGTGAAGACAATAACCGTGTAGGTGCTGGTTTTGAAGCCGCCCTTACAGACAAAATCACAGCTTCTGCTGAGGCTTCTTATGGCACAGGCGGCATTGGTGGCTTAGCGTCTTTGAATTATGCACCCAATGCGACTGATAAATATTATTTAGGATACCGCTTAGACCCGGATACAACATCTGGAGATTTAAATGGGTATGATCCATTTGGGCGTGATTATGGCTCAATTGTTTATGGTGCAAATCGCGCCGTCAATGAACAAGTAGATGTTTACTTCGAAGAGAATTACGACTTCCTTGGCACACAACGCTCACTAACGCACACCTATGGCGTGAACTATACACCACAGGAAGCGCTTTCTCTTTCTGCCGGGTTTGAAGCTGGTGAAGTGTTTGATGAAATTAATGGTGATTTTGATCGCATTGCAATATCTGCCTCTGCAAGTTTGCGCGAAGATGTGCGCACTGCAAGTCTAAGGTTTGAAGCGCGTTTTGAAAATGGGGTGAATGATCCAACGCGCGACAGAACAACCTATCTTGCTTCAGGACAGTTTGGATACAACCATAATGACGATTGGCGTTTCCTTGCAAACTTTGATGCGGTTCTTTCTGAGTCTGATCAGAGCGTTCTTCTCGATGGTGACTATATCGAGGGCTCCATTGGTTGGGCTTATCGTCCTAAAGATGATGATCGCTTAAATGCGTTATTCCGCTACACTTATTTAGAAGACCTGCCGGGTTCTCAACAAGTGAACTCGCAGAATGAAATCTTGGGCCCGCGTCAACGCAGCCATGTTTTAGAAGCTGACTTTATTTACGATATTAATGAGCGCTTATCTGTCGGCGGTAAATATGGTTTCAGAATTGGTCAAACATCATTGAACCGGGCAAGCGACACATTCGTCGATTCTTCTGCACATTTAGCAGTTGCCCGAGCTGATTTTCATATCGTTCATAAATGGGACCTACTCGCGGAAGCACGTATTCTGTGGTTGCCAGAAATTGATCAAACGAATGTTGGTTATCTGGCAGGTATCTACCGCCATCTTGGTAAGAACATTAAGGTTGGCGTTGGCTATAACTTCGGTCAATTCTCTGATGACGTTACTGACCTGACGTTAGACGATGAAGGTGTGTTTATTAACCTGATTGGTAAGTTCTAAACAGATACCTCCGTTCAAGACGCAGGCGAAGTTTCTATCCAGCTTGAAAAATCATTGATCGCTCGTTCGCTCATCACGCGTTTTTTAATAACAGCACGTTCAGATCGCCTCCAGCGTTTGACGCCTTCTGGTTTTTTAATCGCACCATCTGGCAATGGCGGTAAAAGACCAAAATTTACATTCATAGGTTGGAATGAACGCTTGGCTTTTTCATTGCTTTCACCATCTTCATTATAAGCTACATGGCCAGTTGTGATGTGATGAAGAAGTGAACCCAATGCGCTGGTAATCGGTGGTGTTGTAATCTCATGCCCAAGTATTTCTGCCGCAGCAAACCGCGCTGCCAGAATGCCAATTGCTGCACTTTCTACATATCCTTCGCAGCCAGTGATCTGACCTGCAAAACGAACATGCGGCATGGATTTTAAGCGCAAGTGCTCGTCTAACACTTTTGGTGAATTGATATATGTATTGCGATGAATGCCGCCAAGGCGTGCAAACTCTGCACCTTCAAGGCCTGGGATCGTTCTTAATATATCTGCCTGCGCGCCGTATTTGAGTTTTGTCTGGAAACCCACCATATTATAGAGCGTGCCAAGTGCATTATCCTGACGTAACTGCACCACAGCATAAGATTTTTCATCCGGCTTATGTTCATTTGTAAGCCCCATCGGCTTCATGGGCCCATGACGAAGTGTTTCACGCCCGCGCTCAGCCATAACTTCAATCGGCAGACAGCCATCAAAATAGGGTACGTTTTCCCATTCTTTAAATTCAGTTTTCTCTCCGGCTAATAGTGCATCGATAAAGCCGTTATATTGTGCTTCATCCATTGGACAATTGATATAGTCCTTGCCAGTGCCGCCGGGGCCCACTTTATCATAGCGTGACTGGAACCATGCTTTGTCGAAATCAATGGAGTCAAAATGTATGATGGGCGCGATTGCATCAAAGAATGAAAGTTCATCTTCGCCAGTGGCTTTGGCAATATCTTCGGCAAGA
>CAZXZQ010000076.1:0-10289 GCA_964645215.1 uncultured Rhizobiaceae bacterium
GATGCTAACTATCAAACAATTGTGTCTCGTGGCGCTGAACGTGGTTCTAAAAACCCATTGTTCAATAACGCGATTGCAGTTATTGATGGCTTGATCTTATACGAGCACAGAAAAGTGGTTAATACCGCTGGTCTTGCTGCTGGTACCAAATGGGGTGCAGGTGGTACCGTTGATGGAGCGCAAGCTACATTGATGGGTGCAGGCTCTCTTGGATTTACAAACATCGGTGGTGCTGAATGGCTTGAGGGCGATCAGAACGACTATGGGCGTAAACCAGGTATCGGTTATCAACAAATGATCGGTATGCTTAAGCCTCAGTTCAAGCCTCTTGCTACGTCAACACAAAGAGAAGACTACGGTGTTCTTGCTGTGAAGACAGCGGCTTCTATCAAGCAAAACTAATAATCTTATCTGATTAGTTAGTGTAATAAACAAATGATAGCCCTAATGGGGCTATCGCCTTTAAATCAAAAATAGGAGAAATGTTATGAGACATTTTCACTCACAACTAAAAAGTCTGACTACAGGATTAGCTCTTACCCTAGCGGGTGGCGTTGTTTTTGTAACAGCCGCAAATAGCGCAGAAAAATTGAAGGTGTATGATCCAAACACTGGAAATATCATGGCAAACCCAGTCCCATTAGTTAATGGTTCATTTGAGTTCAACGTAGAAGATGATCAGGAAAAGGTAGATATGTATATTATATCTCCAACTGGACACTGTACTATTTTGCGCGGTATTCAAGATTCTGGTGACGCAAGTGTGCTGATTGATACCAGCCACAAGTCTGACACCATAATCATTCCATTCAGCGCGGTTGATCAAGCAGGGGATAACGTAGAAACAGACACAGGTTTCGATCTTCCTGTTAATGCTGTTATCAATGCACCAACTGTTGATATTATTACGGGAGAAGCAGGCGCAACCATTCAAATTGGTACACTTTCTACTGAAACAGGCGGTGATCCAGCATTAATGGCTGGAGGAGCAACATTGGCAAATGCAGCAACGATTATTACTGGCGCTGTTGCAGCGGCTGGTGTTGTTATCGCTGACGCTGTTTCCGTATCATATACCCTTTCTGCGGGTGCTGTTGATGCGGCTGGATTTATCAAAATCCCAGTTAAGTTGCCAGCGGCTAACCTCTAAGGTAGGATTAAGTTGATCTAATAAGCCGTGGGATGCCCTGCGGCTTATTTAACCAATTTAAATTTACTTTCGAAAGGTAACATTATGAACCAACCACAAAAAGACGATCTCTTAGTTATTGATCACAGTACGTCCGAAGAATATAAAGTGCGTAAGCATGACATTCTTATTAACGGATCAACAACCACAATTACATTTACACATGGCGAACCTACTATTTTGCCTTTTGCTCAAGCAGCAAAGTTTAGAAACTTGGAAGGATTCACAGTTAAAAAAGCTGATGGATCTGATCTTCCAGAAACAGCCGTTGCATCTGACAGCGTATCTTCAATGATTGGCCCAGATGAATGTGTGGCCAAATTTTCTGAGCTTACTTTTGAAGCGCTTAAGCTACGTGCGGCCAAAGAAAAAGATGGTGAAGTTTTCTTAGATGTTAAAGAAAGCGAAGATGCTCGTTTAGACATTATCACGTTCTTATCTCCAGAGTCTCCAGCTACAGCCCCATCAGAAGATGGAACAATTGATGGTGAAGATGATCTAATTGATGATAGCGATGATGAAGACGATACAGATCTACAGTCTGATGATTTAGAAACCATTGCTGTAGAAAACGGTGTTATCTTGGATGATGTTGAAGGTACAGGTGAGAACGGTGAGGTAACTCGTGCCGATCTTGATAAGTACATTGAAGATCATAAACCTGTTGACCCAGCTGAAACCGAAGAAGGTTCTCAAGGTTTAGGCATCAGCGCCCAAGACTAAAAAATAAGGAAATGATTTGCCAAATATTAAAACAGCGAAGCAAATTGCAGAAGGTGCCCTAAAAACTATTGGGGCATTTCCTGCTTCTCAAGATTCTGCGGATGAAGGAGAGCTTCGTGATACTTTGGTATTTCTTGAAATGCTTATTAATTATCAATCAGGGATCCGCCCTTTGGCGGGTTTCTGGCAAGTTTTCGATATACCTGTAGAGGCAGATATCGGAGATTATGATCTGGCAGACTATGCCGATGAAAGAGGAGTAAGCCATGTTTTTAGTGCAGCTTTGGTTGATCTTAGTGGTGATCCAGATCCTCTTGACTTTCAATATGAAAACGATGCTCTTTACGAGAACCTGAAAGAAACAGGGCGTCCTTGCCGCGCTACCGTATCAAAAGACACAGACATGGTGCTTAGGGTTTACCCGACACCGACAATAGTTGAAGAAGACCTTGGGCTTGTTATTCGTGTCAGGGTTCAAACATACAACGAGAATATTGATGAAACAGGTGTTGCCGATAACGATATCAGGCTTCGCCCTTCTTGGTACCTATGGTTAATTAAACGTCTTGCTTATGAGATAGGCTCTGGCCCAGTTCGAAGATTATCAGAAGGAGAGCTCAGACGCCTTGAAAAAGACGCTATGAAGCTAGAAGGCTTGTTATTGGCGCGAGACGGTAAAGAAAATGGTTCACAACCCCCTGTCACAGAACCAATGGCAGGATCTAACACGTATGATGTATCAGACTATGAAGGTTATAGACCTTATGGAATAGGCAATAGAGGGAACAGAAGAAATGGTTACTAGGGTTAAGATTGCAGAATTTGGCATTATTCAAAAGGTACTGGCCAATGCCGTTGTTACTTTCTACAAACCAAACGCAGATGGATCCAACAGTGGTGACAAGGTAGATATTTATCAAGATGCTACAGGTACCGATCAAACAGAAAATCCACAAACCCTTGATGAATGTGGCCAGCTTCGTGTTGATTGTTACGTTGAATCAGATGTTCTAGCCTCGATCACAGGCATTAATAGCAGAACAGAGCGCAGGCTTAAAAAAATCAAGCAGAATCCTTTTGAATATTCTTTGCCGGTCACATCAACAAACTTCTATTTTTCCAACATATCAGGATCAAATAATACGGCTATCGCAGCAGCAGCTCAGGCTCAGGCTTCACAGGCAGCCGCAGCAGCATCAGCGTTCAATGCGGCTAGTTCAGAAACAGACGCAGCTCAAAGCGCAGCTAATGCGGCAACATCAGAAGCCAATGCTTTAGCTCACGCTAATAATGCAGCTCAAAGCGCATCAGAATTTTTCTATAGAGAGATCGTTGACATCAGTGCGGCTGATAGTCCGTTTACACCAACAGCAGGACAAGAAGGCTACTTATTCCGAGCAGACGCCACAACAGGGAATATTATTGTCAATCTAAGCTCGTTGGCCGCTTACGGCGAAGACATGAAGTTTTCTTTTGTGAAAATTGATGGTGGTCCTAATTCGGTTACAATTAATCGTGGCGGCGGAAACACTATTAACGATCAGAACAGTATTGTTTTAGATTCTAAGTTTGAATTAAATAGTTTATTGGGAGATCAAAGCTCTGGCACATGGTTAAACATTGTTCAAAGCTCTGATATTTTAAACCGCTCTATCACGGGCGGTAAAATTGCTTTGGCCACTATCCTTGGTGAAAATATTGCAAATTTAACACTGACATTTGATAAACTGGCCACATCAGCATTTGCGACAACAAACCAAGCTATTCAAGGTGTTGCAAATAACAAATTAATGCGTCCAGATACAACACGGGATGCAATTAAGGCTGCTTCACCTTTTGTTGAGAAGTGCGCTCACTTTCAGTACAGAGCGCCTTTTAATAGCAATGCAGGAGTGATGGCGGCTTATACTGGAAACTTCCCATTAACAACCGAGCGTATAAGGCCGATCAATACAGAGTTGATGAATGATATTCCCGGTCTGGTCTTAAATGGATCTATTTTAGAAATGCCAGCAGGTACATTTTTCTTTGATATTGAAGTACACAACTATGCAACCAATTATTTCAGAACTGTTTTAAGAAATCTTGATGCTGCAACAGCAGCGGAAGCTTTTCTTTTAAGGGGTATAGAAGGTTATTCAAGAACCGCTGGTGAAGCAGATCCAGCTACAACACCATTAAGAGGCCGTGTTGTATTGGCCGCACAAACAGATATTCAGTTAAATCAAGCTATTGATTCAAACGCTAACGCAGCATCAGCAGGTGGATTGGGATCTGGATCAAATGGTTTTATCAACGTTGCAGATAACGTTAATTTAGACAACATTTATACTGATATCAAAATTTGGCAATTAGATTAAGGACGCGACATGACCGCATCAAGAACAGCTATACAAGATTTTTCAACGGCAAACGATATCTACGTTAATGCCACTGTAACCGCTTACAAGGTTGATAATGGGCAGAAAACTAATATCAAAGCTGATCTATACGCCAACATTACTGGAGCTGATAAAGTTGCAAATCCTCAAATCCTTGATAGTCACGGCAAATTCAGAAACCCAGTTTACTTTGAAGAGGCAATAATTCTTACAGTCACAGGCTTGGGTAATACGCCAGATCACGACACGGGGATTATTGATTTAACAGGATCGGGTAGCGGTTCTGGAGGATCAACGGGCACACCTCTTACCACAGAGGAGGTTGAGGATATTGTCGGTGCTATGGTATCTGGAAACACAGAAAACCAGATTGATGTTGATTATGATGATGCAGATGGAACAATTGATTATGATGTTCACAACCAAATCGAAAGCATTTTAATTGCGTGTTCAGATGAAACAACTGATCTTACAACAGGAGCGGCAAAAACAACGTTCCGTATGCCTTATGATTTTGTTCTGTTAGAAGTTCGAGCTTCTGTCACATCGGCACCAACTGGAACCGATCTTGTAGTTGATATTAATGAAGGCGGATCCTCAATTTTAGGTCAAGCAATTATTATAGAACCTGGTCAGAAATCATCTACTTTTTCAGGAACGCAGCCAACGATTGTTGATGATGATTTGGCAGATGATGCAGAAATAACGATAGATATTGATCAAATTGGCGCTACGGGAGCAGGACTGAAAGTTACCCTTATCGGATCGAGGGTATAAATGGTCTTATTGAACCCACATCGTTTTGAAGTTTCTGGTGGTGGCGGTGGTCCACCTCCTTCCTTTTCGGATCCAACAGATGTTCCGAATTTATCTTTGTGGTTGGACGCTTCTGATTTATCGACCATCAGTGAGAACCTTAACTCCATAGAGCAATGGGACGACAAGTCACCACTAGAAAACCATGCTTTTCAAGATCAAGGCACATCACAGCCACAGAGTAATGGGGATATCAATGGTCTTAATGCCATAGAATTTAATGGATCCTCACAATATTTTAAACTACCAGCGGCATTAAACACATTATGCAACGGTGCCAACACAGTCTTTGTTGCTTTTGAATCGTCTACGCCACATTCAGGACGACTGTTTAATGGTGCCAATGGTGGTGTTCCTTTGAGATACGGTATTTCTATTGAAGACGGAAATATTCAGTGCAATAACAAGCCTTCAAATAATGGGGCTTTTTTCTCTTGGCCAAACAATAGCAATACCCATGTTGTCGGATTCAGACGCAATGGTTCAGTTTTGGTACCGTTTTTCAATGGTGTTGAACAAACACCTCAAAATGATGCTGCCGATCTCGTTGCAACAGTCGGTATGTTTATTGGTGTAAGACAGAATGAGCTCGGAAATTTCTTTAATGGTAAAATTGGGGAAATCATCGCTTATTCTGCTAGTATTAGTGATGAAGACGCAAACAATGTAGGAAACTATCTTGAACGTTGGGGTTTGAATTGGGCAGATATTTAAAAGGTAAAGAATATGACAAGAAGAATACAAGAGTTTGATATTTGGCGTCCAGGTTACGCTAATGCAAAAATCTACATTTATGTAGCTGGAACATCGACACTTGCTAATGTGTTTTTAGATGAAGCCCTAACTATGCCTGCGGACAATCCTCAGACCTTAAAGGAAATGGAAGCAGAGGGCGGCACTCGCTACGGTAAGTTTGAAAGACCTTTATATATTCAACAATCTTACTTTTTAACCGTCAATGGAATTGAGAATACGGGTGTTGTAAGACCTGCCATTTCTGCATTAGATGGAGAAGACGCCAGCCAAGCTATTCTTATAGCTCAAGGATCCACACATCAAGTTACTTTAGAAGACTTTGCTGGCCGTGAAGTTAATGTGGCAAATTTTGGCCAGTTCGTTGAAGGTACGGGAGGTGTTGCAGCAACAAACACAGCAACAATGAATCTGGCTATTGCTGCCTTAGCTGATGGTGGATTTGTTAATGTCCCTTCTGGTCTTTTTAAAGTTAATAGTTTTAACGTTCCTGAAAACGTTATTATTCGCGGACAAGGGATTGAAGCTACAAAACTAGAATGTATCAATGGATCATCTGCCTTTAATATTGTTGGTAAAAATGCTGGTTTCGAAAACATAACGCTTGATGGTAACAGTCTGTCAACCAACTCAATTGGTGTTGAATCTGTCGGTAATGATGGTGTTATTTTTAATTCTGTTTTAGTAAAAAGATTTGAAACAGGTGTTAATCTTCTAGGTGGTAAAAGCCATAACTGGATTGATTTATCGGTTCAAAATACTGAGAACGCCGTTAAGCTAATTGGTGATCTTGATGCAGGTGGAAGCACAAATGGATCTGCCTTACAGGATTTAGTATGGACAGGCGGATTAATAAGTTTTGCTACAACTCGCGGTATTGAGTTTTCTTATAATGATGCTGTGTGTCAAAACATAACATTGATTGGCGTTGGTTATGAAGACTGTGACGATATCGCAACATACATCAGTGGTGCTCAAAACATAATTCACATGGGTTGTTGGTGGTCAAATAATCAAGGCACTGTTTTCATCAAAGATGATACCAATGTACTTACCCCCGTTACCGAGAGAAATAACGATGCTTTAAATATTAAGTTTATCGGTGGTCGTATGAATGGTGGTGTTTTTGAAGCTACTGGTACCGCTCAAAATGTTGTTTTAGAGGACATGAACCTTACGGACGTAGAATTTAAAATGACAATTCCTATTGACAACTTTGTTGTTTTAAAAGATTGCTTTGAAAGCTCTGGGGTTACAATCACTGGTGAATTATCAAAGCTGATAAGAAAAACCACAACTTTTGATGGTGAGTCTTTTGGACTTACAACCACTGGCGCACAAACCAAAGCTTGGGCTATGTCATTAAAGCCTGGGCAAATTGTTTATTTAGAAGCTAAGGTTTTGGCTAAGGGTAGAAATAACCAGAACCGTGGTATATATCATGTTGGTTGCGGTGCCTATGCGCCTCCAGCACAATTACAGTATGACACCCAAATAACAAATTTTACAGCAGGGGCTATAGTGACTGGCCAATCTTCTGGCGCAACGGGAAGGGTTCAACAAGACGCTGATACTGGTGCAACTGGAACCTTGTTTTTAGTTGATATTGTAGGAGAGTTTTTAGACAACGAAACTATTATTGATGATAATGCAACACCAGGAGAAGCTAAGGCCAATGGTGTTCTTTTTAATAATAATGCAGTGATTGACACGGTAGGTACCCAAGCTCTTAGAACTGTGTTTGAAACTGCCGCAGCTATGAATGTTGGTTTCTTTGCCGTTAATCCAAACGAAGTTGAGCTTCGAGTTACTGGGATTGCAGGAAATACAATAGAGTGGACAGTTAATGTAGAGGTGGTGAGTACATAATGCCAAATTGGGTCGATGTTCCTTTAAATAGAAAGCTATTCAAAAACCTTGATGAAAGGATGCTAACGGCGACTTATGCGGCGTTGGAAAACTGCTTTGTGACTGAGAGCAATGGTATATCAAGATTCCCTGGTCTAAAAGAATTTGTAGATCTCGATGGTAGCGAAGCTGATATTCACTTAGGAAGATACGAGAATGACCTTATTGCCGTTGGTGAAGATGGTCAAACTTTCCGCGTTAACTCAAACGGGCAAGCTGATAAGATCGGCGGCACTCCAGTTTCAGGTGGTGAGAGAGTAAGTTTTGCACGTACCCGCGATGGATTGATGATGGCCGCTGGTGGTCAAATCATAAAATATGATGGAACTAAAAATAGTATTCTGTCTCCTGATGCACCTTTATCAACATTCGTTGGTTTTATTGATGGGTACCTTATAGCTGTTGAGAAAGATTCTGGACGATGGCAACACGCAAAGCTGAATGATTTTGATGTTTGGGATCCACTAGACACGTTTGCTGTTGATGGTAGTCCAGACAATATCAATGCCATGCTTATTACACCGTTCAATGAAATTATTTTTGCGGGTGAAGAAAGTCTTGAGCAATATGAAAGAAATCTAAGCTCTGATGTAGCGTTCTTTAGGCGATGGGCTGTTGCTGATGGTATCAGCGAACCTCACACACTTTGTTTTGCTGGTAATGCGGTATGGGGCTTAAACGATCAAGTTGAGTTTATAAGGTTGTCTGGTCAGACGACACAGCCGTTTTCAAATGATATTCAATACGAAATAGAAGATAGATACTCTCTGGAGAACTTAGGTTCTTTAAATAAGGCTTGGGCGCATGAGTGTTATATCAAAGGTCAAAAATTTATTATTTTTCAGTCTCCCGAAGCTACCAACTCTTATGATACCAAAGGATTTACAGGCGTCCTAGATATGCGCCGTGGACAGTGGTTTGAAATATTTGGCTGGGATAATGAAAATGGTATTCCTGATTTGTGGCCTGGCAGATCAGTTTTTAGTTTATGGGGTAAAACATTTATTGGTGGTCAGGGTAAGGTTTATCAGCTGGATCCAAAAACCCACAACAATGATGGTGAAGTTCAAAGGGCATATTTAAGAACAGCTCATTTTGATACCGCAGGAACCAGCCGTGTAGATGGTGTAAGATTGACGATAAAGCGAGGTGTTGGAACATACGAAAAATCTCCTGTTGTTATGTTTAGAGCAAATCCTGATAATAAAGGCTGGAATAATTGGCAGAAACGTGAGCTTGGCAAAACAGGAAGAGATACTCTTTTAGTTGAATTTGGCGCTCAAGGATTGGCTGATACATGGCAATTTGAAATATTTATGACTGATGATGCTCAGTTTGAGCTTCGACGTTTACAACTAGATTCGAAGAAGGCTATGAGATAATGACATCAGATAATGCCTTACAACCGATTAAAACTTCATTAGAAACGCCTCCCAGAACTACTGGAAATTCAGAAAGAGACTTACCTATCTTAATTGATTGGCTTTGGAGAGCTTATCAAGTCATTACTTCATCGGTTGATTTCATTAATTCCCAAACAAATAACGCTAATTTTAATGTTGCTGATTTACCAGATCCAAGCAACACAACACTGGCTCAGGCACAAGAAACAGCCAATGAAGCTTTTGCGTTAGGCAGTACGGCCATAAATAGGTTAGATGGGTTCATATCAGGAACATTTGATATTTCTGATGCCGATATCGGGTCTTTGGTAACTTTTACCACGCCACAGGTAGATGCAAATTATAGAGTTATGGTTCAAGCGGTTTCATCTATTGGAACACCTGACGTTGAAGCATTTGTTGTCAAGACAAAAAACTATCTGGCCAATCAGTTTACTGTTATAATGGTATCATCCCCAGGTTTGGGAAATACTATTACATTTGAGTGGCAACTTATAAGGAACGACTAGGAAAAACTATGTCAGAAAACCAATTTCAAGTTATTGAAGGCGACTCGTACAGAGGAACTCGCTACTCCAATTTTACGGGTGGCGGTATTGACGCTCAAGGAAACGTGTCTTCTGCGCCAACTCAAGACGCTGAGAACGCAGCGGCCATATCGTCTGGAGAAAATGATTCTCAGGTTATTGCCCCCACAATTCAGGGTATTTCTCCTACTCAAGAGCAAGGACCTAATCAAGCTATAGGAACAAATTCCTTGGCTAAAGATGCTATCGGAGCTGTTGCACCAAGGATTGCTAAGTCTATTGGTGTTAATTTGGGATCTCAGGTGTCCACAGGCATAAATGGTGGAATAAGGCAGGCAAGCACAGGTTTGTTGGGATCGTCTGCTGCTAGTGTTTCAGGGGGGATTAATGGTGCTGCTGGATCCTCAGTTGGGCTTGGAGCTGGAACTGTTTCTGCGCCTAGTGCCCCTACAGCTTCTCAAGCAGTTGGTATTAGTGGCTCCGCTGGAGCTGGAATAACCGCAGCAGCAACAACTCTTTTTCAAGGAGGTTCGGTTAAGGAAGCGGCTGTTCAGGGTATATCAACTTACGCTGGATCAAAAGCGGGTGC
>CAZXZQ010000077.1:0-10271 GCA_964645215.1 uncultured Rhizobiaceae bacterium
AGACCTCGAAAACATGGAAGCACTTGGCACCATCGCGCTAACCGGCTCAGAGATCGGCGGCGACTTCCAACCGCAAAATGCGCAACTTTCCGGCAGCCCGGCACTTCAATTACGCAACACAAAAATTGGCGGGACGCTCCATTGGCGCGGGATCAATTATGTGAATGGCGAAGTAGACCTATCCGGCGCTACCTGCACCACGCTTAATACGGGAAATACAAGCTGGATGCGTAAAGATGAATCTTATTCAAAACGCAAGCCCAAATCAGAGACCGAACCACAAGAAGGCGATCAGCCAAAGAAGAATGATGTACGCCATGTGAAGCTAGACAATTTTGTCTATAAGGGTTTTACAAGCCTCCCGGAAAATGTTGATTCTGATTATTGGATTAGCTGGCTCAAGCAACAACCTGTGGATCACCTGAAGAAAAAATTTAAACCGCGACCATGGGAGCAACTGGCCAGCGTTTTAGACTCAATGGGTTATGAGGTAGAAGCACGTGATATTCGTATAGAAAAACAAAACCTTCATACACGTTTCATGAAAACCCATGAACCTTTACGCTTCAACAGAACAAGCATCATTCATTGGTTACAAATTCTCTTCCGTCAATTTTTATGGGGACCCGTTGTTGCTTATGGCTATCGGCCAGGCAATGCGCTTTTATGGCTTTTTGTATTTGTTTTATTTGGAACGGCGATTTACTCACAAGCCGCGCAGCAAGGCATTATGACACCAACCCATCCCCTGATTTATAAGGAAGCAAGATCGGGCGGCTCAATTCCAAAAATCTGCGCTGAAAATTGGGTGTATTATCCTGACGAAAAATGTGCTTCTGCCATGCCTTCTGAATATTCAGAATTTCAATCTTTCTTCTACGCAGTTGATGTGGCGCTTCCCGTAGTAAACTTCCGCATGGAAGATGATTGGTCGCCGCGCGTTGTTCATACGGATGGGACGCCTAACAATATTGGCTACGCAGTCAGATATTATGAATGGTTTTTAATCATGGCTGGCTGGATTTTATCACTGCTGTTTGTCTCCGCTGTTGGCAGCAGTTTACGCAGGTAATTACAGCCAAACCTTTTCGCCGGGGAACCCTGTTACATCGCGATTGCCTTTACGCCACTCATTGGCATCATATAGATCAAACACCAACGAGATCGTGTTAATCACGAGGATCACAATAATATAGGTCTGCTCGAAATCACTGACACCTGTTCCACTCATCAAACGGTTCATCAAAATGAAATGCAGCGGGATCCAGAAAATCAAATGAGGAATGGCCAGCACTTTAGACATGCCACCATTCATTAGCAGGATAGGTAAGTTAACCAAAATGCCGACAGCGCCCAAGATAGTAACCCAGAAGCCAGCTTCATATTGAAGAAGAAAAATGCCGGAAAAATTAGCTGGCACCAGAATAAAAAATACCCAGATGAATACCCATAAAGGTAGGGCAAAACATGATTTTATGGTGCGTACTATCCAAGCCATGAGGCGAATGTTACCCGCAGTCTAAACTGCGGGCAAGATATATTTATTTACGCAGCAGCTTTTGCTTTTAACAAACCACGGTTAATCAGCAGTTCTGCAATTTGGATTGTATTAAGTGCAGCACCTTTGCGAAGATTATCTGAAACCACCCAAATGTTAAGGCCGTTCTCAACGGTCGCATCTTCGCGAATACGCGAGATATATGTGGCATCTTCGCCAGCACACTCATAAGGTGTCATATAAGTATCTTCTTGCGTGTTATCGACCACTAGACAACCAGGCGCTTCACGTAAAATACTACGCGCTTCATCGGCTGAAATCTCGTTTTCAAATTCAATATTGACCGCTTCCGAGTGACCAACAAAAACCGGCACACGCACAGCCGTACAGGTAACCTTGATATTTTTATCCAACATCTTTTTGGTTTCAGCCAACACTTTCCATTCTTCTTTTGTGTAGCCATCTTCCATGAAGACGTCACAATGCGGGATCACGTTAAACGCAATACGCTTAGGATAAACAGTGCTTTCAACCGGATCAGCGACAAATACAGCGCGTGTCTGATTAAACAATTCTTCCATCGCCTCTTTACCGGTGCCAGAAACAGCCTGATAGGTAGAAACAACAAGACGTTTAATTTTCGCATGATCATGCAATGGCTTCAAAGCCACAAGCAATTGAGCAGTCGAGCAGTTAGGGTTTGCAATAATGTTTTTCTTTGTAAAACCTTCAATCGCATCTGCGTTTACTTCTGGCACAATCAGCGGCACAGCTTCATCATAACGCCATGCGGAAGAGTTATCGATCACAACACATCCTTGCGCTGCAATTTTTGGCGCCCATTCTTGGGAAAGCGAGCCACCTGCCGACATCAAAGCAATATCTGTGTTTGAAAAATCGAATGTATCGAGTGCTTTAATTTTAAGCGTTTTGTCTCCGAAGGAAACTTCCTTACCCTGACTGCGGCGTGAGGCAATGGCCACGACTTCATCAGCCGGAAAACCGCGCTCATCGAGAATGTTTAAAAGTTCGCGCCCAACATTGCCAGTTGCGCCGATAATAGCAATTTTATATCCCATGGATTTAATTCTTTCCCACTCTCACTGATCAATACTCTCCACATTATCCGGGAGAGTGTTTCGGACATGCGAGATTGATCAGACCTTAGTGGTCTTCGTCGTTTTAGTTGTAGTTTTAGAAAAGCCAATAACAGTTGCACCAGCAAATGACTTTGCCGATGTATCAGAAGTTTTTAAAATTGCTTGATCAATTTCAAACATAAAAATTTCCAAGGTTGCTATTGCAGAAAGGTAATACGCTTATTTTGAAAAGAGTCAATAAAACATGGCGCGTTTTAGAAGAGCAAACGCCGCTCAGATTCTACTTCCAGTGAAACGCGGTTTTCTCAAGCGTCAAATCATCAAACGTCTCGCTGCCCTTTGCAATAGGGTTACCCCCAGCATTGGTGTAAAAAGAGACGGCTTTATCATTCTCAGACAACACCCAAACAACAGAGCCTTTATAGCCTCTACGTTTTAGCTCATCCTGTGCATTTTGGAAAAGCTTACTACCAAGCCCTAAGCCTTGATACTCAGGTTTCATATAAATCTCGTAAATTTCACCTTCAGCAGAAAACGAACTCACACGGTTTGGCCCGATCGTAGCATAGCCTACAACCTTGTCGCCAAATTCCATTACCAAAATAATTGCAGATTTCTTTATAGCACTCGCCCACCACTTCGGATCTCGTCTATTGATCATCCGAGTGAGTGACTTATGAGGCAATATTCCAGAATATGCATTTACCCATGATTCTTTATGAATCCTAAATATATGATTTGCGTCAAATGGAGCTGCCCGTCTCGTTTCCGCCTCAACTTTAAACATGAGATCACTTTAAATTAACTTTTTGTTAACTAACAAGTAGATTCTTGCAAATCACCTAAAAAAATAAGGCAGCATCAATTAGCCATAAAACTTCAGTTTTTCGATTCTGAGTATTTATACAAAATTTTTGTATAATTTTAGATATTTTACCTGATATTTTGATAGTTTATACGAATAATTGCACGCCACATGCATATATTTGCATTTATTCATCAAACATCTGGTTTCTTTATCTTGCAAGCCTGCTTTCCTATTTAGAAAACAGGTTTAATTGCAGATGACGAACATTCATCTCAACCAAGTTATTTTGACTAAGCTTGACCTGAATTCAAAAAATAGTGAGTATAGACATAAGGGGTGGCGAATACCCCTAGAGGCAAATGCCCAAGTTTCGCATCCACCAAAACAAACCTAAGGAGGATGCAAAATGTCATTACCCGGTGAAATTTCCACAACCAAACTCAACCGCCTTATAGGCACACCAGAATGTCCTATCATCATTGATATCTGCATTGATGAAGACTTTAGCGAAGATCCAAGGCTAATACCCACGGCAATCAGACGCTGCCACACAGACATACCGAACCTGGTTCCAAAGCTTGAAGGCCGGAAGGTTTTAATCGTCTGCCAAAAAGGTTTGAAACTAAGCCAAGGTGCATGCGCACTGTTAAAAACATATGGCATTAATTGCGAATATCTTGCGGGCGGCAACTATGCTTGGCGCGATGCGGGCCTGCCCTTAATTCCATATGCAAAAATTCCTGAACGGCAAGAGCATAACAATACGCTTTGGGTGACGCGCCTTGGACCAAAGGTTGATCGTATTGCCTGCCCATGGCTTATCCGTCGTTTTGTTGACCCTTCTGCAAAATTTCTCTTTGTCTCTGCATCGCAAGTTAATAATGTTGCAGAAAAGTTCAACGCCACACCCTTTGACATCGAAGATACATTTTGGGGGCATCGTAATGACCAATGTACATTCGACACGATGCTAGAAGAGTTTTGCTTAAAAACAGAACCCTTAGAGCAACTCGCAAAAATTATACGTGGCGCTGATACAAATAAACCTGAACTTACACCTCAAGTGCCCGGCTTTCTTGCTGCCTCACTCGGCTTTTCTAGAATGTATAAAGATGATTTAGAACAACTCGATGCAGCAATGAGTTTATATGATGCATATTATCGCTGGGCGAGAGACGCACAAAATGAAACGCATGATTCACATTTAAAAATTGGATCACAATAATGAACAAAGAAACCATATCCGCTTGGACAAAAATTGGATTTCTTTCCTTTGGCGGCCCCGCCTCGCAAATTGCGCTCATGCATAAAGTAGTCGTAGACGAAAAAGGTTGGCTTACAGAAAAACAATTTTTGAGCGCGCTTAATTTCTGCATGCTATTACCCGGGCCAGAAGCCATGCAATTGGCAACCTATGCTGGGTGGCGTAAAGACGGTGTGTTTGGCGGACTAATTGCCGGCTTGCTGTTTATCATTCCAGGTGCAGCGATAATCTTGTTACTCGCAAGCCTATATTCCGCCTATGGTCAATTGCCCATCGTCAATGTTTTATTTCTGGGTGTTAAGTCAGCCATTCTGGTTATTGTTCTTGAAGCTTTAATCAAAATTTCAGGCCGCGCGCTTAAATCACGATTAAACTATGCAATTGCGGCGCTTGCTTTTATTGGCATATTCTTTTTCCAAATTCCCTTTCCTTTCATTGTTATTGGAGCCGGGATTATTGGGTTTTTAAGTACTAAAAAAACAGCTGCTGAAACCAACATAAAACCTGTCAACATACCCATAACACAAACGGTAAAAACCATCTGCATTTGGCTCGCCATTTGGTGGTTTCCGATTTTTATGCTGTGGCTTTCAGGCTCAAATCAAATTCTGATGGAGATTGCAGGGTTTTTCTCAAAACTTGCAGTTGTTACATTTGGAGGGGCGTATGCCGTACTTGCTTATATGGCGCAAGATGTTGTCGACATAAACAATTGGCTCTCTGCAGGGCAGATGATAGACGGACTTGGCCTTGCAGAAACAACGCCCGGCCCACTTATACTCGTGACAGAATTTGTAGGCTTTCTGGCAGCCGAAAAAGCAGGCGGATATTGGTTAGGCGTTGCAGGGGCGCTCGTCACACTTTGGGTAACATTCACACCATGCTTTTTATGGATATTTACCGGCGCACCTTATATCGAATGGCTCTCAAACCAACCAAGGCTTACCAACGCATTGTCAGCCATTACAGCAGCAGTTGTAGGTGTTATCCTAAACCTATCCATATGGTTTGCTCTGAATATAATGTTTGAAAAAATCACTGATGCTCAGCATGGGCCAATTAGGTTCTTAGTGCCAGATATAGCAACGATTAACTGGCATGTTATTATGATTGCATTAATGTCAGGGTTTTTATTATTAAAGCTTAAATGGAAGGTTCTTTATGTGCTTTCTTTTGCTTCCTTTTGTAGCTTTTGTCTTTCGCTTTTGTAGGCGCAATCGCCTGCACATCAGAGTCTTCTTCTACCATGTCTTGTATACAATCTTTCAGCATTTCACGAACAGCTTCCCAAAGAAGCGAGAAAGATTGAAAACCTTCTTCAGTAACGTCATCAGTATCAAGTGCGCGAACAACCTGCTCAAGCATATTATAAAGCTCAAGCTGAAGCTCTTTTATTTCTCCAACGGTTTTTACTTTTCTGGATTTATCAGCAATATCAAGCAGCACATAATTATAACTATCCATTTTATTTTTCTGAGTGGACACAAACCGTGTGCGAAGCCCAATTAAGCCTGATAATAGCAGCGCGAAAACAGTAACAAGCAGTGCGAGTGGCTCCGCATTCTCCTGAATAAAGGAAGGCTCGTCACGTGTGTAATATTGCTCTGAGCCAATATGAAGCGGGATATTATACCCCTCTTCAAATGAGGGTCTTTTAATTGCATTTGCGAGCGCAAATCTTATTGTCAGATCAAGCCTATGCTCAAACAAAATGCGCGTTAATTCACGTATGTCTTCTTCGCCCACGCCTTCACGTGTGACGAGAACTCTGTCTACTGTGACCGTTGTTGCATTTTGAACCGGTATAGGTGCTTTTCCTAACAAAGCACCTTGAGCAATATTGCCAACCTTCAAAAACGGTCTTTTAACAGCGATTGCCGCAGCCTGATTGATCGATACTAATCTTAATGGGAGTTGCTTGAGCGATGCATCTTCAAATAGGTTCAAGATTAACCTATCTCGCAAAGAGCGCACGAGAAAAATTGCATCTAGCTTTCCTGCCAACAGATCATCATTAGCTGTGTCGAGGTTCATAGCTTTCCACTTTATTTCTCTGATTGGAACATCGTAGTGGTCTGCCAAAATCCAGAAAGATCTAAATTCGTCTGTACCATAAGGTGCTATTGCCACCTTTTTGCCAACCAAATCCTTTGGTCTAAAAATAGGACTATTGCCACGGGATATAAGCTGAAAGTAATCAGGGAAAAGATTAGCAACCATACGAACATTTTTCACAACTGGCGTATCAGCACGAATGGTAGCAAGATCAACATCGCCCTTGTTGAGAAATGAAATGTTTTCACTGGAATCACGCGAAGGCACAACCTGCACTCTGATTGAATCAGAATTGCGAGCAACAACATCTGCTACTTCCCTCATAAGCTCGTATGAGTCAGAACGATAAGGGCCTGAAGCAATTTTTAATACTGTTGGTTCTTGTTCGCGGTTGAGATAAAAATACCCACCAATAATCAATGCACCAATAATAAGCAGACTAATAAGAGAGAACACACCAATACCAGATTTAGAACGCTGCTGAGTGTTCGCAGCATTTTTCAAACTTATAGTATTTGATTGAGTTTCTTCAGTCATAAACGCTCCCCCGACAATGTTCTAAACGTAATGACAATCAATTAATAGTGGCAGCCAGTATTAAGACTAATTGATTTAGTTAACGTTTACGATCACGCGCAGCCAGTGTTCGTAAGCGTAATGCATTTAACTTTATAAACCCATGCGCGTCTTTTTGATCATATGCACCTTGGTCATCTTCAAAAGTTACAAGCTCTTCAGAGTAAAGCGACTTGTCACTCTCACGCGCCGTGACAATTACATTCCCTTTATAAAGTTTAAGCTTAACCTTGCCTTCAACATGAACTTGAGAATGGTCAATGGCAGCTTGCAACATTTCACGTTCTGGCGAGAACCAAAAGCCATTATAAATAAGTTCAGCATAGCGCGGCATAAGCTCATCTTTGAGATGCGCAGCCCCACGATCAAGCGTAATAGATTCCATCGCGCGATGAGCAGATAACAATATCGTACCCCCTGGCGTTTCATAAACACCGCGTGATTTCATACCGACAAATCTATTCTCAACCAAATCCAAACGACCAATGCCATTGTCGTGGCCAAGTTTGTTAAGCTCTGCAAGCAAGCTTGCCGCTGAAAGGCGCTTACCATTAATGCCAATCGCATCCCCTTTTTCAAACTCGATTTCAATTTCAGTTGGAGTATCCGGTGCATCCATCGGGGAAATCGTACGCTGGTGAACATACTCTTCCGCTTCAATAGCAGGGTCTTCCAAAACTTTGCCTTCAGAAGATGAGTGCAGCAAATTCGCATCCACTGAGAAAGGCGCTTCACCCAGTTTATCCTTTGGCACAGGAATTTGATGATCACGTGCGAAATCAAGCAGATCAGTACGCGATTTAAAATTCCAGTCCCGCCAAGGCGCTATCACTTTAACTTCCGGGTCAAGTGCATAGGCAGAAAGTTCAAACCGAACCTGATCATTGCCCTTACCTGTTGCACCATGCGCAATTGCATCCGCACCGGTTTCTTTAGCAATCTCCACCAAACGTTTTGAAATCAAGGGGCGAGCAATTGATGTTCCAAGCAAATAAACCCCTTCATACGCCGTATTTGCCCTAAACATCGGAAAGACATATTCAGAAACGAATTCTTCACGCACATCCTCAACATAGATTTCTTTGATACCTAGCATTTCAGCTTTCTTACGAGCAGGTTCCAACTCTTCGCCTTGCCCAAGATCTGCTGTGAAGGTCACAACTTCCGCATCATACTCTGTCTGCAACCATTTCAGAATTATGGACGTATCAAGTCCGCCAGAATAGGCAAGAACCACTTTATTGATTTTATCTTTTGAAATACTCATTAAATTTCCTGATCGATTTCTTGGAAAGGCTTGCTGGGAGGTGCAAAAAACCTTTGCCAACTATGATTTTTCCGGCAATGTAGCCATATTAGAAAAAGGTTCAAGCATAGAATTGCCAGAAGGTTAAATCATATGGAATTTCTGCCCTCTCTACCTGTCTTCACAGCCTTTACCGTCGCTGCGTTTATTCTTGCTATTACACCCGGGCCAGACATGACCTTGTTTCTTGGCCGCGCGCTGACGCAAGGGAAACTTGCAGGCATGTTTGCCGTGCTTGGCGCATCAACCGGGATAGTTCTGCACACACTCCTTGCAGCATTTGGCATATCAGCCCTGATACAAGCATCACCCACCGGATTTCTCGTCTTGAAAATTGTTGGCGCACTATATCTTCTGTGGCTCGCGATTGAAGCCGTTAGGAAAGGCTCTGCCTTTACGTTGAAAGAGGGTGAAACAAAAAATGTGAGCCTTTTAAACAATTGGCTTACAGGCATTGGCGTTAATATTCTCAACCCAAAAATCATATTATTCTTCATTACATTCCTACCGCAATTTATTGAGGCAGATGATCCAAACGCAACGGGGAAGATGATTTTCTTGGGCTTCTATTTTATTGTTTTTGCAATCATCATTACATTTGCCATGATTATTGCCATCGACAAGGTGGCAGACAGTTTGCGGAAAAACCCTAAAGCAACCCGCGTTATCGACTGGTTATTTGCTGGCGTCTTCTCAGCCTTCGCGATCCGTATTCTGTTTACCGAACGCGGCTAGGTGCTTCTGCCAATTGCCTGACCCGCGCCCTGCTATAAGCCAATAGAAAAAGCCCGCAACAAAAGACGCAGCTAAGGTGACTATAATTGTGCCCTCTTTCGGGATAGTGCCCGTTGGTAATTCATTCAATAGAATAAACATCCCGCATACGCCACCAATCACAAAATGCGTAACCATGCCCTGCCATCGTGCCATCTCCGTAATCACAATTGCGAGGAAAACCGGTATCATGGCAACACCCGCCAATTGAATACTAGCAACAAGCCCTATGCCAAAAGTGGCAATCGTTAAAATACCAAATTCAATATCCGGATCATTGATGGCGGTCTCATAATCAAAACCTAAAAATTCTGAGATCAGTTCAGAGCTTAAACCAAACCCAATCAACATGCCCGCAGCAAGCAAAGCAACACATAGCGCAAACGCAATGACAATTAACCGCCAGATGAGAGAGAGGATTAGGTTCATAAAACAGGAATAGCGCGTCTCTTCTCTTTTAGAAAGATTATTCTCCGATCAAAAAGTGAATAAACACATCCGGCAATAAGACCGCCGATCGACGTATAAAAGAAGATCGTCGCGTCAACCATTGGTGTGAACGGCATCAACAATAATACAAATAATAGATTGGCAACCGTGGCAGCAATGAGCCCAAACCCCATCCAGAAAAAGGGCGAGATTATACTTTGCAAGCCTTGAATAATGGCGGCCAATATAAATCCGGGCAATCCTCCAGCACCAGCAATAAGCAAACTAAATCCATAAATAATAATGATGCCTTTAAGGTCATACCAGAAGTCGGGACTCATGTATGCGTATAATAAAAGCGTTATGGTAACCACCGCAAATATAGAAACTCCATAACCAAAACCTGTCAGTAAAAATATGCGCATCGTAATTCTCCTGAAGTTATCTTCAGGCGTTTGATA
>CAZXZQ010000078.1:0-6019 GCA_964645215.1 uncultured Rhizobiaceae bacterium
TGTATGCTTAATCATGCAGTCAGGGTGCCCCAGCCTATCAAGCCCTGAGCGGCAAGCATTAACGTGCCTGCTTCTTTCTGCATTAGAGGTCGATTCTTATGGGAATCGGCCTCTTCCTTTTTACGAGCCTTTATCACCATAAATTGCTTCAATCTCATCTTTGCTAAATCCCAACTCTTGCAACACATCAACATTATCCTGTCCCTGTAGAGGGGGCTCACGATAAATAGCTGCAGGCGCATCTGAAAAATGAACCGGATTGTTAATCGCAGTATAAGTGCCTTCTGTTGGATGTTCTCTTTGTTCTGCAAATCCTGTGTCTTTGATTTGCGGGTCTTTCATGACAGACTTTAGATCATGAACTTTCATACAAGGTACATTAGCCTCAACAAGCACTTCCACCCATTCATCCGTAGTACGTTGGGGTGCAATCTCTTCCAAAATTTTATAAAGGTCGGTGATGTTTTTCGTGCGCTCAACATAAGTAGAATAAAGCGGATCTTCTATCACCTCCGGCCTGCCTCCTAAGGTTAATATAGCGCGCCAATTGTCATTGGAATACGGCATAAGAGCAATATAACTGTCCTTCGTGCGATATGGCTTACGGTTCGGATTAATCGAACGTGTATAAGCAATAGGTTCACGCGGCGGCACAAAGGTATGCCCAAAAAGGTTTTCCGCCATTGTGAAAGCCACCATACATTCCATCATAGGAACTTCAATAAACTGTCCCCGGCCTGTGCGCTCCTTATGCAGAAGGCCTGCGAGTATTGCATATGCAGCATGAAGACCAGATGTTTTATCGGCAACGAGGCCTGGGAAATATCGCGGCTCCGTTGAACCATCCTGCATAGGTATCATAAAAGCAGCGCCGGAGCCCGCTTGCACGAGATCATCATAGGCTTGGCGCTCCGCATAATGCCCCTTCGAACCATACCCAACCGCATGACAATAAATGATTTCAGGATTGATCTCCTTGACGCTTTCATAATCGAAGCCAAGTCGGCGCATACCGCCTGCCCTAATATTATGGAACAACACATCAGCAGACTTTATTAGCCTTGTGAGAACCTCTTTTGACTTATCTGATTTAAGATCAAGCGTGATCGCTCGTTTATTGCGATTGATCGTTAAATAAATCGGCCCCATACCTTTGGAGACATGCGGCCCAGCATGGCGCATAATATCGCCTTCCGGGCTTTCAACCTTGATAATGTCAGCGCCAAGATCACCCAGCATTTGCGTGCAATAAGGACCAAGCACAACAGAGGTGAGGTCAATAATCGTATATCCGGAGAGGATGCCTTTTTGGGTCTTATTAATTGTCATTGAGCGACTATGTTTCAAACAGCGTTTGAGTTCAACTCAAAAATCAAGGTCACTTTTACCCAAATGAAATGCCTTGCCAAATCCGCCATTAAGTTGCGCGCGCTCAATCACAATGGGATAAAACCCAAAGTCTGCAAAATCGATATATAATTCAGCTTTTGGATGAATGCTTAAAAAGGTCTCACGCAATAATGGTCGTTTATCCGTGTTGTTTGGCAATCGCTTAGCCTCGCCAATAATCGTAATTCGCGGATAGGCAAGACCATCACCTTTGCCCGGCTCACCCAACAGGAGAGAGCATGCGCTAACCTTGAGTAAACATTTAGAATGCACGGATAAGTCGGACGCACAAAAGAAAAGTCCGCTCTCTTTTGAATAGGCAACAGCAATACGACTAACCAATGGAATATCAGTCTCAATCTCTTTCACACCAATCGCCGCATAGCGTGTTTCAACAATCAGCTTTCGCGCAAGTGTTATAGCCTCGTCATTGGTTTCGCGAATCGGAGTTACTTTTTTGACCATTACGTAAAAATTCTCGTTCCCATGTTTAATTTCTATGTTTATAACATTACAAAATTCTGGAGGAGAATTCCATGCTTGGACAAATGATGGATCAGCAATTGCTGATTTCTGGCTTAATCGATCACGCAGCGCGCTATCATGCAGATACAGAGATTGTTTCCGTAAACATTGATGGTAGCAAAACACGCACCAATTATGGTGACTTAAATGCCCGCGCCAAGAAAATGGGTTCTGCCCTCCTTAAACGTGGCATGAATAAGTCAGATCGCATTGGCACGCTAGCGTGGAACAACTACCGGCACCTTGAAGTCTATTACGCGATTTCCGGCGTAGGTCTTGTTTGTCATACAGTAAATCCACGCCTCCACCCGGACGAGCTATGTTACATTATCGACCACGCAGAAGACCGCATGATGTTTTTTGATGCGACCTTCCTGCCACTCATTGCTGCGATCCATGATAAGTTGAAAAAGGTTGATGCATGGGTGCTGATGGAACCACGCGATGATAAACTAGCAGCTGAGCATCCTTATATTCAGTTCTATGAAGACGTAATTGCAGAAGGTGATGATGATTTTGCATGGCCGCAAGATTTCGACGAACGTGACGCGTCTTCGCTTTGCTATACATCCGGCACGACCGGCAATCCAAAGGGCGTCTTATATTCGCATCGCTCGACAATGCTGCACGCCATGATGTCTGGCACACCAGACGTGATGGGCTTTTCTGCCCGTGATTGTCTTCTACCAGTCGTGCCTATGTTTCATGTAAACGCTTGGGGCACCCCTTATGCCGCTGCCATGGTTGGCTCTAAAATGGTAATGCCCGGCCCACATCTAGACGGTAAAAGCCTTGCGACCCTCTTCAACGATGAAAAAGTCACAATCTCTGCGGGTGTCCCAACAATATGGGCTGGTCTCATTCAATACCTGGAAGAAACAGACACCAAGCTCCCGCACATGAACCGTACCGTTATTGGCGGCTCCGCTTGTCCTCCGGTCATGATTGAGAAATTCCGTGACACCTATGGCATTGAAGTGCTTCATGCATGGGGCATGACTGAAATGTCTCCCCTTGGCACAGTCAACCATCTTAAGAATAAGCACGATGATCTGGACGAAGCAGCAAAAAGTGAATTGCGCTTAAGCCAAGGCCGTCCGCCATTTGGCATGGAGCTTGGCATTTTTGATGAAGATGGCAATCAGTTGCCAAACGATGGTGAGACGCAAGGCGATCTTTATTGCCGTGGTCCTTGGATTTTGAGCGACTATTTCTTGGCAGACAAAGGCACGACACTTGCACCTAATGGCTGGTTCCATACAGGCGATGTAGCAACACTCGATGAAGATGGCTTCATGGTCATTCGTGACCGTTCGAAAGACATCATCAAATCTGGCGGCGAATGGATTTCCACAGTTGAGCTTGAAAATATTGCCGTCGGACACGCAGGCATTGCACAAGCAGCCGCGATTGCAGCCCGCCATGATAAATGGGATGAACGCCCGGTCATCATCGCCGTCAAGGCACCTGATGCAGACGTCTCAGAAGAAGATGTACTATCCTTCTACGAAGGTAAAATTGCGAAATGGCAAATTCCTGACCGGGTTCTCTTCACCGATGCCCTACCATTGGGTGCTACAGGCAAGATTAAGAAAAACGTTTTGCGTGAAGAGTTTGGCGAGTGTTTGATGGGGTAATCGTCTATGAACCTTGATCAAACCATCAACACACGCCGCTCTATTCGCGGTTTTCTGGACAAAACCGTTCCGCGCGAGCTGCTTGAAGAAATCATCACGCTTGCCAATCGCGCGCCCTCCTCCATGAACACACAGCCATGGCACTTACATGTCCTCACTGGCGAACCCTTGGAGAAAGTGCGCAAAGGCAATACGGAACGCATGTTGGGAGGCGTTACACCTACACGCGATATCGAAGACTATGCAGCTTACGAAGGCGAACATCGCAAGCGACAGATTGAGATTGCTGTCCAGCTTTTTGAAGCCATGGGCATTGAGCGGCATGATGCAGAAAAACGTCAAGATTGGGTAATGCGCGGCTTCAGGCAATTTGATGCACCAGTCTCAATTGTCGTCTGTTTTGATCGCGATCTCCTAAACAACACGATTGCGCATTTTGATACAGGCGCCATGACCTATGGGCTGGTTCTTGCCGCTTGGAGTAAAGGGGTCGGCGCGGTTATCAATGGCCAAGGCATTATGCAAAGCCCGGTCGTGCGGGAAGTCGCCAACATTCCGGACGAGCAGGTGATTTTAACCTGCGTGGCACTTGGATGGCCGGATGAAGAATTTGTTGCAAATTCTGTTATTTCACGCCGCCGGCCAGTTGAGAATATAACGCGGTTTTTGGGATTTGATCGTTAGTTAACGAGCTTCTCCAACTTCCAATCCGATTTGATACGCCTTATCCAGCAATCCTTTGCGGCGCTCGTCTGATCCCTCTGAACCATTCAGGAAATGCAAGCGTTTATCCGTAATCCCCATAACGCCCATTGTACTCGTCCGCCAGATTGTATCCATTGCTTTTTCAAGGTCATAAGGTTTCCAATTTTCCGGATTTGCTCCAGCAGGAACAAGCATGATGCCAGTTCGTGCTCTTTGTAGCGAAAGATCTGGATCAACAACTTGATCATATGCCCAACCCCAAGACCAAACCCTGTCAAGCCAACCCTTCATTGTGGCTGGCATGCCATACCAGAAAAGCGGAAAAGCCATACAAAGTGCATCACACTTTTCTATTCTAGCTTGTTCACGTAAAATATCATCCGGCATTGGCTTGTCTTCAAACTGAGCATTATCAGCAATCGTCCAACGTGGATCAAACCCCTCCGCATTCAAATCTGCCACCTCAAATGTATGGCCCGCTTCAACAGCACCTTCATTGAACCTTGCAGCGGCTGCACGGGTAAAGGATTTTGGATTAGGCTGATCAATGACTGTGAGTACATGCATAATTTAACCTTCCATCTTCTTAACGCGATGTTCACGCCACATAATGTAAACGCCAGAAAAAATCACAAGTGCTGCGCCAACATACACCAATAGATTTGGCCGCTCGTCAAACAACACCATGCCAAGCACAAGCATGATTACAATTCGAGAATAGCGAAACGGCATAACAACTGAGATCTGTGCCATACGCAAAGATCTAATCAGCGCCATATATCCCAACGACCCCAAAAGTATCATCGGGATGGCAAGTACCCAATCCGTATTGGCAGAAACGAGAGGCTCGCCATTATACAAGACCCAGCCGACGGCAAACGGCAAAGCGACAAACATTGTGTATGAAGCCATGCTTGCCGGACCAACTTCTGGTGAAATCATGCGCGTGGATAAATCCCGAATTGCCAACCCAAACATTGCGGCAACAGCCCAAAGAACTGAAGGTTCAAATGCAATCGAGCCTGGTTGAACGATTAATAGAACGCCTAGAAAACCAACCAGAATGGAAGCCCAACGCCGCCAGCTAATTCTTTCACCCAGAAAAAGCACCGCGCCCAAAACCCCGATGATGGGCGCGGCTTGTGTGATAGCGCCAACGGTTGAAAGCGGAACATATGTAAGAGCCAACACCATGCTGAACATGGCAAGAATTTCTGCAAAATATCTAAGCAACATGCCCGGCGATAAAGTATGAGAGCCATCAAGATGCTCACCCTGAAACTTTGCCAAACTTGCAAACATGATGAGGGAGCCACCCATCAACAAAACCAGAATTTGTGCTGGTGAAATATCGCTAGAAATTATCTTCACCAACGTATCAGCAAGGGTAAAAGCCACCATAGATAGCATCATCAAGAGGATGCCTTTTGTATTATTATCGCCGCTCAAACAGGCTAATCCTTGTATAATTTGAGTGAATTAAATCACCCAACCTTAATATCTTCACCACGCATAGATTGCGAGATATCTATTTTCAAACCTTCTACCGTTTTCAGCACAGCTTGAAATTCTGCCATATAAGGCGTTGCAAAATGGGCACGGAGTGCATCTGCACCTTCCCATTCTTCATAAATGCGAAACTGGTTGGCATTTTCTAAATCTTGAAAGAATGCATATTCGTGACACCCCGCTTCTGCACGACTTGCCATTGCCATTTTTATAGCTTCTGCCTTCAATCGATCAACTTCAGAGGCCGCTACTTC
>CAZXZQ010000078.1:6119-10177 GCA_964645215.1 uncultured Rhizobiaceae bacterium
TTTACGTATACGTAAGTTATTGCATTATTCATCTTGCTCTGTATATGTTCATTCCAACATTTTTCTAACATTGAAGGAAAGCAAATGAGCATAGAAGCAGCAGCAGAAGCGATTAAGAGCAAAGTAGAAGGCGGAAGCGGTATTGGCGCAACTGTTAAATTCGACTGTGGCGATGATGGATGTGTTTTCATCGACGGCAATGCGACACCACCTGCAGTTTCTACCGAAAATGCAGATGCTGATTGTACCGTTGTCTGCGACAAAGATACACTCGACAGTCTGATAGCTGGTGACCTTGATCCAACCGCTGCATTCATGCAAGGCAAAATCAAGGTTGAAGGTGACATGGGCGTTGCCATGAAGCTGAGTTCTATTTTGTAATTCAAAAATCTTTATTGACGTTTCAAAAGGCAGCATTCATGTTGCCTTTTTTATTGAGTGCATGAGGGATCAAACATATGGCAGATCATGGATATGAAGGCGGGCGATTGAACCTGCCATTCGTTGGCTTTGCAACATTCGGCAAGAACCCGACTTGCGAAGACTGGGACAAGATTGATGCGGATGTAGCAATCCTTGGCGCGCCATTTGATTTCGGCACACAATACCGCTCTGGCACCCGCTTTGGACCACGCAGCATTCGTGAAGCCTCCACTCTTTTTTCCTTTGGTCATGCTGGTGCCTACGACCATGAAGACGATGCAATCTATCTGCCCGGCAGCGTAAAGATCGTCGACATGGGTGACGCGGATATTATTCACACGGACACGGAAAAAAGCCATGCAAATATTGAACATGGCGTGCGCAAAGCATTAGCTGGCGGTGCCCTACCTGTTGTTTTGGGTGGCGACCATTCAGTTAACATTCCCTGCATCCGCGCCTTTGATGATCAAGAACCTTTTCACCTTGTACAAATTGATGCGCATTTAGATTTTGTGGATGTGCGTCACGGGGTACGCCACGGTCACGGTAATCCCATGCGCCGCGCGGCAGAAAAAGACTATGTCAAAGGCCTTTCCCAAATCGGTATCCGCAATGTGTCATCCACAGCCAAGGAAGGCTATGAAGCCGCCCGCGAAATGGGGTCTGATATCTTGTCTGTGCGGCAATTCAGAAAACTAGGCGTGGAAAAAGTGCTAGAACGCATTCCCGCCGGTGAGCGCTATTACGTGACCATCGACATTGATGGATTTGATCCTTCTATCGCGCCTGGCACTGGTACACCAAGCCATGGCGGATTTTTGTACTATGAAGTGCTGGAACTGCTACAAGGATTGGCAAAACAAGGAGACGTAATAGGCATGGATTTGGTAGAAGTCGCGCCTGATTACGATCAAACCGGCAGCACATCGTTTTTAGCAGCTCAAATTCTTTTGAATTTCCTTGGTTTCATCTTCCACAACCAAACATAGCTCATATTAACTCAAAATGTCGCATTCCTTACAAGATGAGACTTTATTATTGACGTTCAGGTAAAAAATATGTTCACTACTAACCCTGAGGAGATGCATGAAAATTAAAAACAAGATTTCATGCCAGGGCGAACACCTCAAGGGAGAAGATTAAATCATATGGCTGTGAGTAAATCTGCCACCAACGAATCCTATGTTCGTTTTGAAAACGTCCAGAAAAGTTATGACGGTGAAATACTTGTCGTTAAAGACTTAAATTTGGATATTCCAAAAGGTGAATTTGTAACTATGCTTGGGCCGTCAGGTTCAGGCAAGACTACTTGTCTAATGATGCTTGCAGGGTTTGAACCTGCAACACATGGAGAAATTTTCCTTGACGACAAACCGATCAACATGGTTCCACCGCATAAACGCGGTATCGGCATGGTGTTCCAAAATTACGCGCTGTTTCCACATATGACAGTTGCAGAAAACTTGGCTTTTCCACTTTCTGTGCGCGGCGTTAGTAAAGCTGAGCAACAGGACCGCGTTCAGCGTGTACTTGATATGGTCGAATTACCGCAAATGGGTGGGCGACGTCCTGCACAACTTTCTGGCGGCCAACAACAACGTATCGCGGTTGCACGCGCACTTGTTTTTGAACCAAATCTTGTATTGATGGATGAGCCGCTCGGCGCGCTCGACAAACAATTGCGCGAACAGATGCAATATGAAATCAAACATATTCACGAAAATCTCGGCGTGACCGTTGTTTATGTAACACACGATCAAACTGAAGCTCTGACGATGTCAGATCGGGTTGCAGTCTTTGAGGATGGTGTTATTCAACAGCTTTCTTCACCTGATGTTTTGTACGAAGATCCGCAAAACTCTTTCGTTGCCCAATTCATTGGTGAAAATAATAAATTGAATGGCACGATTGAAGATATAAAAGGCAACTTATGTAAAGTGCGACTTGATGATGGCACCAAACTTGAAGCGCAAAAAGTAAATGTGCATGCCAAAGGTGACAAGACAACACTTTCTCTACGACCGGAACGTGTAGAGATTAATCCTGCAAAGGGTACAAAAAATGTTATCAAAGGCCGCATTGAAGAATTGATCTATTTGGGTGATCATATTCGTGTTCGTATGAATGTTGCAGGCAATCCAGAATTTATTGTTAAAGTTCGCAACAAAGGTGATCAAAGCTCTATGAGCGAAGGTCAGGAAATTAAAATTGGATGGGATAGTTCAGATTGCAAAGCACTTGACCTTGTGATGTGATAAACCATCAATCGAATTCGCATTTTATCGTGGAGGAGAAAATGCGATAAATATGTGCTTTGCAAATGCAGAGCATTAAACCAAAGGGAGAAACCTTATGACACTTAAAAAACTAGCACTTGCGCTTACAGCAACTGTGTTTGCATCATCTGCAGCACTTGCTGAAGACATGACTATTGTTTCTTGGGGTGGCGCTTATTCCGCCTCACAAAACAATGCATACCACAAACCTTACATGGCTAATAACGCTGGCGTAAACATCATCAACGATGAATCAGCAGCTGAAGCTGTTGCTAAACTTCGTGCGATGAAAGAAGCTGGCAACGTAACTTGGGACGTTGTTGACGTTGTTGCATCAGACGCTATCCGTCTTTGTGACGAAGGCCTTGCAATGGAAATCGATCACGACAACATGCTTGCAGCAGCTCCAGATGGCACGCCTGCATCAAAAGACTTTGGTGATCTACTTGTTTCAGATTGCTTCATTCCACAGATCGTTTACTCAACAACATTCGGCTACCGTACAGACAAAGTGGGCGCAACACCGCCAGCTGACGTATGTGCAGTATTTGACACAGCAACATACCCGGGCAAGCGCTCACTAGAAAAGCGTCCAATCAACAACATGGAATGGGCTCTTCTTTGTGACGGCGTTGCTAAAGACAAAATCTATGACGTGCTTTCAACGCCAGCTGGTGTAGATCAAGCGCTTGCTAAACTTGGCACAATCAAAGACGATGTTATCTGGTGGTCAGCTGGTGCGGATACACCACAACTTCTTGCTGATGGCGAAGTTGTTATGGGTTCAACTTATAATGGTCGTCTATTCGCTTTGATCGAAGAGCAAAAGCAACCAGTTGCTATGCTTTGGGACGCACAAGTGTTTGACCTTGACGGTTGGATTGTTCCAACAGGTCTTTCTGCTGAGCGTCAAGCTCGTGCCCTTGATTACATCAAGTTTGCAACGGATACACAACGCCTAGCGGACCAGGCTAAATATATCTCATACGGCCCTGCCCGCGCATCATCTGCACCACTTGTTGGTAAGCATGCTGAACTAGGCATCGATATGGCACCACACATGCCAACAGATCCAAACAACGCGAAGAACACTTTCTTGTATAACTACGAGTGGTGGGCTGATAACCGCGACGATCTGGACGCTAAGTTCCAAGCTTGGCTTGCTAAGTAAGTCAATTTGACATTCGGGATGGCGGTTAACTGCCATCCCTTTTTTTATTTCAAGAATTTCAGGTAACTCATGAGTGATGTAACGGCAAATCAAACTGGCGCGGTCTTGACGACACGCGACGGCGTTCCGCTTAAAGTTAGCCTCGCAAAAGCATTGCGCCGCGAAAAAATGCGCGCATTATTGCTAAT
>CAZXZQ010000079.1:0-10001 GCA_964645215.1 uncultured Rhizobiaceae bacterium
CGCTTTCGAAAAAGCGCCCGTTTCAATAGTCGATTTACGACGTAGTATTAAGCAAACCACCAGCGCTCGATTAGGCGTGAACCATCAAGCTGGAAGTTATTACCAATAGTGCCAGTATTCGCAACTTTTGTGCTGTGCGCATCAACATAGTTTGCGTACATTGGAACAAGTGTACCACCTTCAGAAGACATAAGCGCCTGCATTTCAGTGTACATTGATTTACGCTTAGCTGTATCAAGCTCAGCACGTGCAGTAAGAAGAAGCTCTTGGAAACGTGCATTTTCCCATGAAGTATCGTTCCACGGAACACCAGTTTCGTATGCAGTTGAGAACATCCAGTCCTCTGTTGCACGGCCTGACCAGTAACAAGCACACCATGCTTTTTTCAGCCATACGTTTGACCAGTAACCATCATCTGGCTCCTGCACAACGTTGATCTCAACACCACCAGCTTTTGCAGAAGCCTGCATAAGTTGAGCAGCATCAATTGCGCCCGCAAATGCAGCATTAGCAGCTGAAAGGTCAATTTTCAGACCATCAACGCCAGCTTTCTTAAGAAGGCTTTTTGCTTTTTCTGGATCGTATGAATTTTGCGGCAGATCAGCAGCATAGTACTGGTTTGCAGGACCAATTGGGTGGTCATTTGCAACCTGACCATGGCCAAGCAGAACTTTTTCAACAAGCTCTTCACGATTCACAAGATGCTTAAGCGCCTGACGAACTTCAAGTTTGTCATATGGTGCAACGTTTGTAAGCATTGGGAATGTGTAGTGCTGGTTACCAGTAACCTCAAAGATTGTTACATTTGGATTAGCACGCATTAGAGCTTCAGTTTTGAAGTCTACGCGGTTAATCACATCAACCTGATTAGTCATGATTGCGTTCTGACGCGCAGCAGTATCGTTGATCGCGATTGCTTCAACTTCGTCGAAGAAACCAGCATCGTCACCTTTATAGTGGCCAGCAACACGCTTCAATGTACAACGTACACCTGGGTCGAAAGAAACAACTGAGTAAAGACCAGTACCGTTACCCTTAGCAATCGCCTCATCTGCAGCACCAGCTGGGTACATAAGAATGTGGTAATCAGAAAGCAAGAATGGGAAGTCCGCATTACCAGCTTTAAGGGTAAGTTGAATTTCGTGGTCGTTGACTTTTTTCATTGTTTCAATGTTTTCAACGATCGGCTTAGCAGCAGATTTTGCACCTTCAGCAGTGTGCATTTCTAGAGATGCAATCGCATCATCTGCACTAAATGGCTTGCCATCATGGAACGTTACGCCTTTGCGAAGCTTGAATGTCCAAGTTTTCGCATCAGCAGATGCTTCCCAGCTTTCAGCCAATTCACCTTTAAGGGAACCGTCTGCAGCAACTTCTGTCAAACAATCAAACACAGCACCATGGCCAAGTGTAATCATGAATGAGTCAGAATGCGTACGACCATCCCAGCTATCAGATGTGTTCGCGCCAGCAAGGCCAACACGTAGTTTACCGCCTTTTTTGGCAGCTTTTACAGGTAGTGTTGTCATAGTTGTTGCAGCAGCTGCAGCAGCACCTGTTTTCAACAAACCACGACGATCTAGGTTAAAACTCATGTTTTACTCTCCTTTTCAAGTGACGGATTTTCCGCCGTTTATTTTCCATTCTCCTCCCAAGGGAGATAGAAATTCTACATATTCTTAATTGCAGCGTCTCCGATATTATCAACGCCACGCTCTTTTAGCAAATCATCGAGCCAATCCGGGTCCATTTCCGGCACGGAGCTGAGTAACAAATCGGTGTATGCGTGATGCGGCGGCTTAAACATTTTGTCTTTAGCGCCCTGCTCAACCACAATACCTTCTTTCATTACAACCACTTCATCGGCAATTGATCTCACCGTAGCCAGATCATGCGTAATAAACATGTAAGCTAGACCTAATTCATCCTGCAGTTTGGCCAATGTGCGCAAAATGCCTTCAGCAACCAATTGGTCAAGTGCTGAGGTCACTTCATCACAAATGATGAATTTTGGTTCAGCAGCCAAAGCACGGCCAATACCAATGCGTTGTTTCTGACCACCAGAGAGTTCTGATGGCAAACGATCAATATATTGTTTCGGCTCAAGCTCAAGCACATCAAGTAGCTCTTCAACGCGTTTTTGCTTCTTTGAACCTGTAAGTCCTAGATAAAACTCTACTGGGCGGCCAATAATCTCACCAATTGTTTTGCGCGGGTTAAGCGCTGTGTCAGCCATCTGATAGATCATTTGCGCCTGACGCAATTGATCTTTGCTGCGGTTACGATAATCCGCTGGCAATTCGACACCATCAAATTCAATTGAACCTTCAAGCGGTGGCAATAGTCCTGTGATACAACGCGCCGTAGTAGACTTGCCTGAGCCAGATTCACCCACGACAGCAACGGTACGCCCTGCATGAATGTCAAAACTTACATCATGCAAGACTTTGACACCACCAGCACCACCATAGGCTGCCGTAACATTCTTAATACTTACAACCGGTGTTTCGCCCTTTTTCGCCATTGGCTTCTGCTTGCGCTTGAAACTGCGTACTGCCCAAAGAGACTTCGTATAGTCCTCTTTCGGCTTTGAAAGCATGGTGCGGGTGTCCGCCTCTTCGACTTCATCACCCTTGAGAAGTACTTTGATCTTATCAGCCATTTGCGCCACAACCGCGAGGTCATGCGTGATGTAAATGGCCGCTGTATCAAACTGCTCAACAATGTCACGAATAGAAGCAAGAACTTCAATCTGTGTGGTCACGTCAAGTGCGGTCGTCGGCTCATCGAAAATAATGAGGTCTGGGCGACAAGACATCGCCATTGCGGTCATCGCACGTTGCAATTGGCCACCAGACACTTGGTGTGGATATCTAAACCCAATATTTTCCGGGTCCGGTAAACGCAACTTCTCATAAAGATCCATAGCATCCGCTTCACTCTCGGTTTTTGAGTAAACGCCATGCTGTGTAGGCGCTTCGGTGTGTTGATCAATAATCTTGTGTGCTGGGTTAAAGCTCGCAGCAGCCGATTGCGCTACATAGGCAATTCGCTTGCCTAACAGTGCACGTTTTGTAGCCGCATCTGAATTGACAAGATCAATGCCATCAAACTCTACCGAACCACCGGAAATGCGACACCCATCCCGCGTAAAGCCCATAGCGGCAAGACCGATAGTTGATTTGCCAGCGCCAGACTCTCCAATAAGTCCAAGCACCTCACCTTTATGAAGATCAAGATCAACACCGTTGACAATTGGATTCCACTTTTCATCCGAGCGTCCCTCAATATGAAGATCACGCACTTTAAGTAGGAGTTCTTGTTCAGCCATGATTTACCCCTACTCTTTCAATCCGGATGTTTTCTGCAACATCCAGTCGACAACAAAGTTCACACCAACCGTCAGTAGCGCAATCGCTCCAGCAGCCATTAGCGGCAATGCGGCAGTGAGAGGGCTAAACTGTGCGAAGTTAATAAATGCAGATAAATCTTTCACCATAGTACCCCAGTCGGCCAATGGCGGCTGAATGCCTATACCTAGGAAACTCAACGCCGCAATTGTGAGGAATACAAAACAGAAACGTAGACCAAACTCAGCCAAGAGCGGCGCGAAAGCATTTGGTAAGATTTCCTTGAAAACGAGATATGAAAGTGTTTCACCACGCAGTTTGGCAGCCTCAATATAATCCATAACAACAATATTAAGACCAACAGCACGAGAAAGACGATAAACCCGCGTACTATCCAGAACCGCAATAATCAGAACCATATAAACAGTCACGAGCCAGCCATTAGAACCTGCCCAAGCTGTCGCGATTGTCATTAGCAGAAGTGCAAAGATCAGTTGTGGGATTGCCATCAACGCATCCACGATACGTGAGGTAAGCTGATCAATCCAACCGCCTTTAATCGCAGCCAAAAAGCCCATGGTCGTGCCAATGAGGAATGCGAGACAGGTCGTGACAAATGCGATGCCAACTGTGTTCTGTGCGCCAAAGATAATGCGAGAAAGAATATCACGACCGATTTGATCCGTACCCAGTAAATGTTCTGGAGCTCCTCCTGTTGCAGCATCTCCACCTGGCAGAAGGTTCGCTTTGGCAAAAACCTCTTCCTGACCATAAGGAGCGATAAAGCCCGCAAATATAGAAGTGATCGCGTAGACAATAATTACCAATACACCAAAAGCAGCAGTGAGAGGCATTTGACGGAAGAGCTTCTTAGTACCTTCTGTGCCAATATTTCTCCCAAGCAGACGGAAAATAAAAGCAGCTATTGCAAAGAAGACAAAGCCATTTACCGCCCAAACAAAGAATGGCGTTGGCGCGATGAAATAATAATAAACCAGAACAATAATGCCGAGTACTGCAACTGCAAGACCTACACTTGCAAGATAAGGCATGTCACGGAAATAGACGTTCATATCTTTTGATGGCCAAGAAATAGCCTGACCAATTGCACGAATAATATACCCGCCGCCAAGCAGGGCTACAATAATTCCAATAATCCAGAGTAATGCTGTCATAATACCAATCCCCTACTTCGGATGCCGCAAGCGCGGGTTGGTTAGGATGGAAGCAATATCCGCCATCAGATTAAGCAATATGTAAGTCGCTGCGAAAACGAGGCAGCAAGCTTGCACAACTGGAATGTCACGAATTTTCACACTATCAACGAATAGCTGACCGATGCCCGGATAAACAAACACCGTCTCCACCACCACAACACCGGTAATGAGGAAGGCCAGGTTAAGCGCAATCACGTTGATAATCGGTGCCAATGCATTTGGCAGGGCATGAGAAAGAATTACTCGCATCGGGCTAATGCCTTTCAAGCGTGCCATTTCAATATAAGGACTTGCGAGTAAGTTGATAATGGAGGCGCGTGTCATACGCATCATTTGCGCCGTAACCGCCAAGGTCAAAGTCAAAGCTGGCAACATGGTTGCATAGACGCGCTCGCCAAAGGTCAACTCGTCATGCACATTTGAGATTGCCAAGAACACCGGATTGATAACCGCCAACAACAAAATCAAAATGTAAGCTAGGAAAAACTCAGGAGAAGAAATAGCTGAAAGCGTTGAGATGTTTACGAAGCGATCGTAGGCTGAATTGCGATAGAGTGCTGCAAGAATGCCCAGTGTCAGCGACAGTGGAATAGAGATCAATGCTGCAACACTTGCAAGAAAGAGCGTATTCCTAAACCGTGGAGCCAATTGATCTGCAACCGACGTAATGCCACCTTTGCCTGTATCTGTACCGGCAAAACTGCTAAAATTAGCCTGTGCGAAACTCGTGCCAAAGTCGCCTGTTAGCACACCACCCAACCAACCAAAGTATCGTGAAACCGGATTTTTATTGAGACCCAAATCTTCGCGAATTGATGCAATTGCTTCCGGTGTAGCACCCTGCCCCAAAATTGCCTGAGCAAAATCACCCGGTAAAAGATTTACAGCTGCGAAGATGACAACCGATACAACAAATAGCGTGACCAAGCCTAGACCTAGTCTTTGCAGGATAATCATCCCAACTGAATTCAAAACAAACCTCCCAATTTGTTTTTCAACCTAAGCGTATGGCTGATCAGAGTCACATATTTTATTTATAGTTGTATGACCCGAGCTTGATGTTAACCGCATTCATCACATTGTCAAACAATGCTTCTTCAAATTATCTAATTATTTAGGACTGGCTCCAAAAAATCAATTTTCTGGACATATAAAATTCTTCATCACGAACTGAGAATTGCCTTGAAACTACCGAAGTGCTTCGACACGTGCGCGCAGAATAGGTTTTAATAGATAGGAAAGCACCGAATTTGTTCCTGTTTTTATATCCACAGATGCCACCATGCCTGGTATGATAGGATATTCTTGTCCGCCTGCTTCAAGGACATTTTTGTCCGTACGAATAATAACCTCATAGAACTCTTCACCCTCAGGGTCTGTGATTGTATCTGCGCCGATGCGGAATACTTTGCCTTTTAGGTCACCATAAATGAGATAATCATAGGCAGTAAGTTTAACCGAAGCCTCTTCCTGAGGTTTCAAAAACGCCACATCTTGCGGACGCACTTTTGCTTCAATCATCAAGCCGTCATCAATCGGCACGATTTCCATAATGTCCTTGCCCGGCTGAATGACCGAACCTAGCGTTGTTACATTGACCTTGTTTACAACGCCATGCACTGGCGCTCTCAACTCTGCGCGCTGCACGCGGTCTTCAGCAGCCTTCATCGTCTCGCCAATCACCGCAAGTTCAACTTCAATCCGCGCAAGCCGTTCGCGTGCTGTCGTGGCATAGTTATTCTTCGTGGTTTGGATAAGTTTCTCTGCTTCCGTAATCCCTGCTTCCAGTCTCGGCTGCGAAGACTTATTGATATCAAGATCACCCTTAATTTCAGCAAGCCTACTTTCAAGGCGCAGCAAATCAATCTCAGGAACAACGCCTCGCTTAACTAACCTATCAGTAAGCTTTGCTTCTTTCGCAAGAGGCGCCAAGGAAGCTTCTAATTTCCGTTCAAGGGCAAGCAATTCATCCAGTTCAAATTTCTTTTGAGCAAGCCTAGTGTCCAACACCTGCAATTCGTTCACAAGCTGTTTGCGGCGAGATAAAAACACTTGGCTTTCTGCAACGGCAGAAGTCTGATTGTCGTCTGCAAGGGCTTTAGATATTTCCAACGTCTCTTTTAAAGATGCCTCGGCCTCAACACGTTCACGTTCAATTAATAGTGCTGATTTTTGCTGCTCAAGTTCACCAAGTTGAGATGAAAAACTCGTATCATCAATGCGGATCAGCACATCGCCCTTTTGAACAACATCGCCTTCGAGCACTTCAATCGAACCAACAATGCCGCCTTCAAGCGCCTGAACAACTTGCACCTGCCCTGATGGAATGACACGGCCCTCACCATTCGTCACCTGCTCAATATCGCTCACCGCAGCCCAATATATAAATCCACCAATTGCAGCCATGAGAACTAAGATAACCGGCCAAAAGCCAGACCCACGCGAAGCAACCGCACTCGAACTTAAATCATTCGCAAATTTATCATCAATATGATCACCAAACATGATTTACTCCTATTGCTTCTTTGAGGGTTTCGAAAGTTCTTTAAGAACTTCAGCACGTGGGCCACCCATCATCATCTTGCCTTTATCCATCACCAACAACTTGTCCAGAATGACAGTTAGTGAATGACGGTGCGTTGCAATGATTAAAGTAACACCCTGCTTGTTTAATTCTTGCAAGCGCGATGTGACCACAGCTTCAGTTGAATGGTCCATAGAATTTGTTGGCTCATCCAAGAATAACACTTTTGGATTGCGGATCAAAAGTCGCGCGATAGAAATCGATTGCCTTTGCCCACCTGATAAACGATTGCCCTTCTCGCCCACAAATTGCTTAAGTCCCTCAGGATTTTCGGCAATAAAATAATCCATCCCAGAATAATAAAGTGCGCGATTGATATCTTCTTCGCTTGCATCTGGTTTGCCGAGCAGAATATTTTCCAGAATAGTACCTGTAAACATTTCCGGATCTTGCGGCAGATAACCAATCCCCTCGCGCAATTCAGCAATTTCATATTGGCCAATTTCATGCCCATCGATCAGAATGATACCTTCATCTGGCTGAATAAGGCCTGAGAGCAACTTCCCAAATGTGGTTTTGCCAGAGCCAACGCGACCTAATATGCCAAGAGAATCGCCTTGCTTTATGGAAAGCGAAAACTCTGCCAATGCTGGAACCTGACTTTCAGGATAGGTAAGGTTCACCCCTTTAAAACTGACATCGCCTTTTCTAACGGTTAGTTCACTTCCAACAAGATCACTGCGCTCGCTAGGCAATTTCATGTAATCAGAGATTATGCGCATCGATTTAAACGCCTGCTGCGCACGCACAAGCGTTTGAGAGATATTACCAAGTGGTGCTAATACACGTCCTGCTAGCAAGTTCGCCGCAATCAGACCACCCACTGTGATACGCCCTTCTGCCACGAGATAGACACCCCATAGAATTATAATCACACTTACAGACTGCTGAATCATCATGGTTGAGTTGATTGCAAAATTTGACCAAAACTTCGTTTTGCCTGTCACCAGAGAAGATGCTGCAATCGCATTTTCCCATTCACGCTGCATAACGCGTTCACCGTTCACGCTCTTTACAGTTTCAATACCAAGCAGCGTTTCAACAAGCACAAGTTGCTTTTTTGCGGAGAGCTGTTGAACCCGCTCAATAGAATTACCAATCGGCACCTGCGCAATTAATGCAATGATTATAACGATAGGAACAGCAAGCAGCGGCACAACGGCAATTGGCCCCACAATCAGCCAAAGCACCGTTACAAATATGCCGATAAAGAAGAGATCAATAACCGCTACAAAACTTGACGAAGTAAAGAAATCACGCACCGCTTCAAAGTCGCGTATCTGACTTGCAATGGTAGCAGCACCGCCTCTACGGTCCAGCAGCCGCACACCCATCGCATGGCTGAAAAGCGATGAAGCAACTTTTAAATCTATACGCCGCCCTGCTCGTTCAAGCACGCTGGTTCTTATGAGCTTTAATATCACATCCAGAACAAGCGCAAGCGCTACACCAACAGCCAAGGTCCATAGGGTTATGAACGATAGACTTGGTATCACACGGTCATACACATTCATGACGAAGATCGGCAAAGCCAAAGCGAGTATGTTGATGCCTAGTGCTGCAACAATAATCTGAGCCCACGAACTCCAATTCTGCCTGATTGGTTTCCAAAACCAGTGAGATTGATGAAGATTTGGACGGTCCGCATTTTCATCTCTGCGTGAAGCTAAAACATCTTCATCAATGGCAACATACATAACATCTTTGCCAAGCAGGCTTTCAAGCGACTTGATTGATATCATTTCAGGTTGAATGCCATCCTTAAACGTAACGATTTGACACTGGCCATTTTTCTTATCAATCTGAGTAAGAACAATTGGGTCATTCTCGCCATTGCGAAAGACACACGGAAATACCATTGGATTGATTGTATCAAAACTTGCTTCACTGAAATCAACTTTCAAACCAACCGAGGAAAAAGCTGATGTTAGAATTTTCCAGTCGAGTTTTTCATAGTTTTCAGGCAGGCGTTGTTCAACAGCCGCTTTTGAAAAGGGTTGTGAAAAATGCCTACAACACCATTCAATTAGCGCAATATAACCGTGATTATGTTCACTTGCCTTACTCATGGACTAATCGCCCGCCACCTATTTTGCCTCAATTTTCAAGTAAGACACCACACTCCGTAACAACAAACAATGCAATATTGCACATATGGTTTATTGTAGCGGCTCGATGGTAACGTTGAATATGCTGGTAGGTTCAGCCGTAAATTGCTCTTCAGCAGTTGGGCTAGGCGCAATATTTTCAGCTAACAGCCCAAAGTGAGAAGCTAACTTGCTCATGCTTGCTAGCATTCTATAGGATGTAAAGCTTGTCGCGGCTTGAATGCTAATCAACTGGAACTCATTATTAAAACGCGCGCGTTCTGCATCAAGCACATCTAGAAGGCTGCGTTTAGAAAGTTCATATTCTTCGCGGTAATTGTTTACAATGCGCTTATTGGCGCTTAATTGCTCGCCAACCAGACTTTGTCTTTTTCTGCCATTGACGGCTGCGTTCCAAACGCGTTTCGCAAGTTCGGCAATATCATCAGAGAGAACATCTTTGCGGAATTCAGCTTCTAATGCCTGTTCAGCAAAAGTGCGCTCACGTGCTTGCGTAACACCACCATCATACAAACGCCAAGAAAGCGTTAGGCCAAGGAATAAATCGCTTTCATCTCCCGCAGTACCATTGCGATTATCACCCGCACTCGCACGGCCATCAAGAGAAAGCCTTGGCAAGCTTCCAGCTTTAGCAATTTCTTTTGAATATCCAAGTTCATTAACTTGCTTATCAGCTTGTCTAAGAGAATAATTATTCGCAATGCTGGCAGAAACAAGAGACCCTTTAGAGCGCGGCAAGTCT
>CAZXZQ010000080.1:0-9822 GCA_964645215.1 uncultured Rhizobiaceae bacterium
AATTGACTTCGGTTACGCCCAAACGCGCGATAAGCGCATTCATATCCGCATTATATTGAAGGTAATTGTAGCCTTCTTCGCTGAGTAGATGGTCACTGTCTCCACGTCCGATAACATCCGGGCAGACCACGCGATATTTGTCACACATACTGCCTGCAAAAAAGTCAAAGTCACGTGCATTCCGAGTGAGGCCATGAACACAGAGCAGAGTTTCTTGATGATGGAACTCTTCCTCCTTGCCCCATTCCAGATAGTTTATGCGGTGAAATCCATTAAATCCAAGGCCTAAAACGTAATGTGTGGAATAGGCTTTGGCAGGCTGTTTAATCGTGTTTGGCATATGTATTGGCTACTTTAGTTCTTTTAAACGTTCTTGCAGTGCGTTGATCTGTTCTTGAATTTCGTCGAGTTGAGATTGCTTCTCTCCGCTCGCATCCGCTTGCTCAGTCGCAGCATTATCGGTTGGTGCGTTGCTGGTTATAGATGATGTGAACATATCCATGGATTTCTTGAAAAGCTCCATATTATGCTTTGCCATATTTGAGGTCATATCCATAACCATTTTGGAGTTTTGGTCGGCAAAGTCTTTCATGGAAGCTTGCATTTTTGATTGCTCATCCTTGAACATGGAAAGCGACTGCTTAAGGAAATCCGGCACCATTTGAGAATAAGCGTCGTCATACATGCCGATCAGTTGCTTCTGAACTTCAAGCGGAAAGTGATAGTGAGAATTAGGGTTCGACGTTTCCCGATCAAAAATGATTTGGTTCAGAATACTACGCGTAATGTCTTCGCCAGTTTTCTTGTCTTGGATAATAAAAGGCGTGTCTGATTTCACCAACTCAACAATATCATCTAAAACGATATAGCCGCTAGTACTGGTATTATAGAGCCGTCTATTCGGATATTTTTTGATCAGAATAGTTTCTGAGGAGCTTTGACTACCTCTTTTTTGCTTTTCTTTATCACTCATTACATTTCTCGCTGCTTTCACCGGACGACAATATTAAAAGCAATAGCGGTTTTGCACGATGAAGAAAAGAAGCTTGCATTAGAGCACACACAAAAACCGGCGGCCTTGAGACCGCCGGCGTTTTATATTTGATAGCTACTGTGGAGGAGGAGATGCAACCATCAAACAATTTGAATTTTAAAATTATAGGTCTGTTGAAAAACCTTTTGAATATGCAAGACGGCCAGCTTCGCCAGTCTCTTTCATAATTTTGCTTGAAAGTTCAACCATTGATTTTGATTGCTCAGAAAAGCGCTCTGTTGCTGCTGCAACATTAGAGGTTGCTACTTTAGAAAACTCAGCGACATCATTAGTTTTGTTCAGTGCTTTAACACCATCAAACATGGAAGCGACGTTAGAAACATAGTTTTCATATATTTTCTTAGCAATTGCTTCGCCGCCTTTGAAACAGGCTGCATTATACTCGATCATGCTTTCAACAACCTTTTCGGAGTTTGCAATGTGTTTTGTTACGAACTCTTTAGTGTCTGCAGTAGCGTTAGCTTTTGTCATGTGCTTATACCTTCATCATTTATGTGGATCGAGGTTTATATCCACTTCAATTGCTCGCCTCTTATGATTTGAATATAGCAGGTTTTTTGTGCATCGCAACAATTATTTTGCACCGCACAAAAATAATTCAAATTCTTAGTTTTAATCATGATGCATCAAATGCAACGCGCATATGCAAAAAGAGCGCTTGAAGTTCATACCAACGAAGGATTACATATACATAAATTTAATATGGCTCTGATATTTAACCATAGTGTTTATACAAGTTACATGTAGCTCTTACACTTAAGGGCAAAACTTTCTGAATTTGCGGGGATAGCGATTTGAATACGGATGGCGAGCGGATGAAATCAGCAAAAGTGCTGGTAAAGTGTCTCGAAAATGAAGGCGTTGAATATATTTTCGGTATCCCCGGTGAAGAAAATATCGGGGTTATGGATGCACTTCTCGACAGTTCAATTGAGTTTATCGTAACACGCCACGAACAAGGCGCCGCTTTCATGGCAGATGTTTATGGACGCCTCACAGGCAAGGCGGGTGTATGTATGTCTACGCTTGGGCCAGGCGCCACAAACCTTGTGACAGGTGTTGCAGATGGCAATATGGATCGCGCACCAATGGTGGCGATTGCAGGCCAAGGGGCAACAACTCGCATGCATAAAGAGAGCCATCAAGTGCTCGACTTGGTAAATCTTTTTGAGCCAATTACCAAATACTCAACGCAAATTCGTGAACCTGAAATCGTGCCAGAAGTCATTCGTAAGGCGTTTAAGTTTGCACAAGCGGAAAAGCCCGGCGCATCTTTCATTGATTTTCCGGAAAATGTCGCCGAGACCGAAGTTGAAGATATTACACCGCTAATGGTTCAATCTCCGCTCGCGCCACAAGCACCGAAAGGTAAGTGTTCTGAAGTAGCAATGATGATTAGCAAGGCGAAAAACCCGATCATCATCGCAGGCAATGGCGTCATTCGCCACAATGCGTCAGAGGCACTTGTGAGTTTTGCTGAAAATATCAATGCGCCTGTCGCCACGACCTTTATGGCGAAAGGTGTTATGCCGTCTTCCCACCCGTTGAGCGTTGGGACGGTTGGTCTCAAGGCGCACGATCTTGTAGCCTTTGGTATTGATGAATCCGATCTTGTTATCTGCGTTGGATATGATCTCGTTGAATACGATCCCGGCCATTGGAACCCGCAACACGACAAGCCAATCATTCATATTGATGGTTCTCCTGCGGAAGTAGATCGCAATTATATTGTTGCGGCGGGTGTGATCGGGGAGCTTAATGATTCCCTTGCTCGTATCAGCGCCCAATGTGAACGTGAACTTAACCCGGCCATGAAAAACCTGCGTAAGAAAATTACGCATGAACTTAATGAACATGAGAATGATACAAGCTTTCCGGTAAAGCCGCAGCGTATCATCTGCGATTTGCGTAAAGCACTTGCGCCAGAAGATATTGTCATTTCAGATGTAGGTGCGCATAAAATGTGGATGGCGCGCATGTATCAAGCCGAGCGTCCGAACACATGTATTATTTCAAACGGCTTTGCTTCGATGGGCATCGCATTGCCTGGCGCGATTGCGGCCAAGCTCGTTCATCCGGACAGAAACGTAGTTGCGGTGAGTGGCGACGGCGGCTTCATGATGAACAATCAAGAAATTGAAACCGCGGTTCGCTTGGGCCTTAACATTACAATTTTGATGTTTAACGACAATAAGCTCGGCCTTATAGAATGGCACCAGTTGCGGGAATATGGCCGAAAGAGCAATATCGATGTAGGTAATCCGGATTTTGTAAAATTCGCAGATAGCTTCGGCGCAAATGGATATAAGGTAGACAAAACCGAAGACTTGCCATCCATCCTTCAAACGGCACTCAATGATGGTAGCGTATCCCTAATTGATTGTCCTGTAGACTATTCTGAAAACATGAAATTGACTGAGCGTCTAAAAGCTATGAAGTCGCTCGAAGACTAAGCATCCCAAATTTGAACAAGGAAAACTCAAATGAGTTCATTTCAATTCCAAACCACAAAATCCATTCTTTCAGAAGTTGGAAGTACCGCAAAAATTGGTGAGATCATGTCTGATATGGGCTGTAAAAAAGTTGCCTTTGTTACAGACAAGATCATCCTAAAGCTCGGCCTTGCAAATGCAGCACTTGAGGGGCTCAAGAAAGCCAATGTCGATGTTCACATCTTTGATGATGTGGTGGCTGACCCGCCGGAAGACATGATTTTGAAGGCAGTTGAAGAATGTAAGGGCGAGGGCGTCGATGGTGTTGTTTCAGTTGGCGGTGGTTCGTCTATGGATACGGCAAAACTCATCGCGATTTTAGTAGACTCAGAACAGCCTATCACAGAAATGTATGGCGTTGGCCTCGTAAAGGGCGGGCGCCTGCCAATGGTTTTAGCGCCAACTACCGCTGGTACGGGGTCTGAAGTTACCCCAATCTCCATCGTCACCACTGGTGCTAATGAGAAAAAGGGTGTTGTCTCTCATCAGCTCTTGCCTGACTGGGCGGTGCTTGATGCAGAACTAACACTTGGCCTACCTGCTCCTATTACCGCTGCAACTGGCATTGATGCTATGGTGCATGCCATTGAGGCCTATACCTCTAAACACAAGAAAAACATCGTGTCTGACACGCTTGCGCGTCAAGCGCTAGAACTTCTGGGCGGCAGCATTCACACTGCTTGTACTGACGGCAAGAACAAAGAAGCCCGTGCAAACATGCTGCTTGGCTCTATGCTTGCAGGCATGGCCTTTGCCAATGCGCCTGTGGCAGCCGTTCATGCGCTTGCCTATCCGCTTGGCGGCCATTTCAAAGTGCCACATGGGCTATCAAATGCGCTTGTCTTGCCATACGTACTGGATTTCAACATGAATGAAGCTTCTAGTATTTATGCCGAGATAGCGCCAATTATCTTCCCTGCTTTAGCTGGTAAGTCAGAAGCTGATATGTGTTCTGGCATGGTGGAAGGTTTCAAGGCCATGGGGCCTGAACTTGGCATGCAATCGAAATTGGCAGAAGTTGGCGTCAACCACAATCACCTACCAATGCTCGCGGAAGATGCAATGAAGCAGCAACGTTTGCTCGTTAATAATCCACGTGAGATGACCTATGAAGCAGCCTTGGATATTTACACCCAAGCGCTTTAACAAAACACGAGATGCACCATGGCTGATGAAGAAAAAGATCATTTTAAGCAAATGCTTGGCATGTGGCAGGAGGGCCAGGAGGCTTTTCTCAAAGCGCAAAGCGAAGCCATGGATAATTTTTCTGAATTCATTTCAGATATGCAAGGTCAGGCGGGTGAAGCTGATGACCCAATGGCGATCTGGAATGGTTTCATCAAATCATGGGCGCCAGATTGGGATGCCAATCAATTTATGACTGGCATGGAAAATCTAAACAAACGCGCCAACCCGTTCTTTGCTATGCTGGAACCTGCAAACTGGACCAAATATGCGCCAGAGCAACTTCGCACCATATTAGAGTCAATTGCAGCTGGCCCGCGTTTTGCTGATTTGGCGACGCCCCAATATGAGGCTGCAACCGCTTGGCGTGAATCACTTGATTACAGTAAGGCAAGTGGTGACATGGCCAAGGTCATGCATGATGCTTGGACACGCGCCTATGACAAATATAGCGAAGAACATACGCTGGAGGACATGAAAACTGGGGAAGTTGAGAAAGCATTGAACGCTTGGCTCAGTGCTGCAAATGCGGAACTCCTCGAGGTTCAGCGCTCTCCCGAATATCTTGATGCACAAAAACGGATGATCCGCGCATCAACTGAAATAAAGGCGCGGCAGAAAGAAATTGCAGAAGCATGGTCTGAGCAATGGCAAATTCCAACGCGTACAGAAGTTGATGATCTCACTCGAACTGTTCATGAATTGCGCCGCGAAGTGCGTATGCTGAAACGTGAACTTTCATCACGCAAGGAGCGGAATAAGTGATGCCGCTCCTACGCGATGATGAGGGCAACCCAATCCCTGCCGACAATGAGGCGATTGAAGCTTGGTCGCTCGCATGGAAGCAAATGATTGAGATTGGTGCGCGGGCTGCCAAGTCTAATGCGTTTCTTGCAGATACCAAAGACGATGAAATCGCTATCGCAGAAACCCCGGCAGATGTGGTGTTCCAAATCGATAAGGTAACCCTGTCACGCTATCGCCCGCTGAAAAAGGGTAAATCAAAACTACCGCCCATGGTAATTTGTTACGGCCTGTTTGGGCGCCAGACCATGATTGATTTGCAAGAAGATCGCTCGCTTGTGCGTAATCTTCTTGAAGCCGGTGTCGACGTATATGTGGTCGATTGGGGTAATCCTACTCGGGCAGATCAATTCCTTAATTTTGATGATTATGTTGAGCGCTATCTCGGTTCCTGTATGGAATTCGCCATGGAAAAAAATGGCGGCAAGCCGGTCAATATGTTCGGCATATGCGAAGGCGGAACTTTTGCGGCCATGCTCGCAGCCTTGCGACCTGAACTGTTTGCAAGCCTTGCGCTTGCCATCACGCCAATTGATTTTCATGGTGACCCGGATAATTTCTGGCCTGGGGAAGGGTTCTTAAACGCTTGGATTGGAAACCTTTCTGAAAGTGATATTAACCTGCTGATAGACACCTATGGCATGTTGCCGGGTGTGATGACTGGTGCAATCTTTTCCTCACTTACGCCCATCAACAGCATGACCAAATATAATATTGGGCTTGCACGCATGGAGGGCGAAGAGCCAGCTATGGTGAACTTCCTGCGCATGGAAAAGTGGATTGCTGACCGCCCAGACCATCCAGCAGAAACTGCTCGCCAATGGCTCAACAATCTTTATCGAAAGAATGAATTCGTTGAAGGTGAGTTTGTCGTTTGCGGTGAGAAGCTTGATTTGAAAAATATCAACTGTCCGGTGCTCAATATCTATGCACTGCAAGATCACATCATTCCGGTGAGCTGCTCGAAGGCGCTGGGCAAGTTTATCAAAAAACAAGATTATGAAGAGATCGGTTTTCCAGGTGGCCATGTCGGCGTGTTTGTAAGCCGCAAAGCGCAAGGCGTTGTTGCTGGCGGACTGATTGACTGGCTTGAACGCAAGAACGCCAAGAAGTCAAAATAGGCTTATATGCTCGGAGATAGCAGATGGTAGATAAAGTTGTTTCGCTCGATAGTGCCATCGCAACTATCGATGATGAAGACACGGTTTGTATTTCAGGATTTGTTGGTATTGGCACACCTGAAACACTATTGCGCGGTATTGAAGAACGGTTCGTGACGCGTCAAGCTCCCAAAAATCTCTCGCTTCTGTTTGCAGCCGCACCGGGAGATGGCAAGGAAAAGGGTTTGAACAGAATAGCAAAGCCCGGTCTTATAAAGCGAGCGATTGGTGGGCATTGGTCACTCGTTCCGAAACTAGGGGCCATGGCGATTGCCAATGAAATTGAAGCCTATAACCTGCCACTTGGCTGCATCTCGCAACTCTACCGCGATATTGCCGCCGGCAAACCGGGCATGTTTTCAAGAGTTGGACTTCACACTTTCGTTGATCCACGCCAAACAGGTGGTGCGATTAATGACATCACTAAAGAGCCACTCGTTGAGGTGAAAGAGTTGCTCGGCGAGGAATGGCTCTTCTATCACTCAATACCCGTTGACGTTGCGCTCATCCGTGGCACGACTGCCGATCCTTCTGGCAATATAACCATGGAACGCGAAGCGCTAACGCTCGACATGCTGCCAATTGCCATGGCTGCGAAGAATTCAGGCGGGCTTGTTATCGCGCAGGTGGAACGCATTGCCGCTGCCGGTTCGCTTAATCCGCGCGAAGTGATTGTACCGGGCAATCTCGTTGATTGTGTCGTCGTTGCAGAGCCTGATGAACACTGGCAAACCTATCAAACGCCTTATGAACATGGCTTTTCAGGCGGAATGAAAAGCATCGTAGATCACGTCGCTCCAATGGAACTAAACGAGCGGAAAATCATCGCTCGCCGTGCTGCGATGGAACTTCCTGTCAATGGTGTTGTGAACCTTGGCATTGGCATGCCGGAGGGTGTCGCAGCCGTTGCTAATGAAGAAGACATAATCGATCATATTACCCTTTCTACAGAGGCAGGCATTCTGGGCGGCGTACCACAATCAGGTCTTGATTTCGGCGCAGCAGTGAATGCGGATGCAGTCATCCAAACCAATCAGCAATTTGATTTCTATGATGGTGGTGGTCTTGATCTGTGCTGCCTTGGCATGGCGGAAGTAGATCAGGCCGGCAATGTGAATGTAAGCATGTTTAAGAAACGCTTTGCAGGCGCAGGCGGCTTTATCAATATTTCCCAAAACGCGCGGAAGGTCGTTTTCGTTGGCACGTTTACGGCTGGCGGCCTCAAGGTCAAAGCTGAGGGTGGGCAGCTTGAAATTATGCAGGAAGGTAAGGCGCGCAAGTTCGAAGAAGCTGTGGAACAAATCACCTTTAATGGGCGTTTTGCAGCTGATCAGGACAAGGAAGTACTTTATATTACAGAGCGCTGTGTCTTCAAACTGACGGGAGACGGATTAGAGCTTATTGAAATTGCGCCCGGTATCGATATTGAAAAAGACATTCTGGCTCAGATGAATTTTGAACCCATTATGCTTGACGTAAAAGAAATGGATGCGCGTATCTTCCGTCAAAAACCCATGAATTTGCGTAAACAGTTACTCGAAATTCCATTTACTGACCGGCTCTATTATGACGAACCACAAAATATCGTTTTCTCAAACCTGAGCGGTTTTGAAATCAATACGAAAGAAGAGCTTGAGGCTTTTAACACAGCGGCGAATGATTTTCTTAGCGGCATAGGGCAGAAAGTAAATGTTATTGCCAATTATGATGGGATTTCTATCGCACCGAAGCTTTCGGCTAAGTTCGCTAATATATTGAGCCAACTTGAATATGATTACTATCTGACATCCACACACTATACAACCAGCGCGTTCTTACGCCAAAAGCTCGGTGAAGATTTGAAACAACGCTCTATCCAGCCGCATATTTTTGAAACCCAGCAAGAAGCTGCAGCGTTTATAAAAGCAACGAGCAGACGTACTTAAAAATTATACATACGGTGATTTTGCGAACAGCCAATCTTGGGGTTATGCAGCCGCTATCCATTTCGTGTCAATTAAGCCGAGCTTATTTTGCTTCCAAGGCGGTTAGCGCATCACTTAATCCCTTTGTTGAGATATTAATGCGAATTACACGCCCATTTGACACGGGATATTGAACAGCTGCTTTTTCAGCTTTCTTCAAACTTTCAAGCTTCTTCTTTTCAAGGTCAAATTGACCAAAGCAGTAAATGCCTGCACAACGCGTTAGCTTGCCTTCGAATGCAACTTTGTCATTGATTGTAATTGATGGTTTCTTCTCAAATGAAACATCAACAAGTGTGCGTAGGCCGCCAACTAATTTGCGAGATTTTTTGTCTTCACCTGTATATGCAAAAGCCATACGAGCAACTTCATTGCCTGTTTTTTGATTTGTGTATGTTTGAATAACTTCACAAACTTTGCGGAATTTTGGATCGTCTTCCTTGGCATCTTTCTTTGGCTTAACTGCAATGTTTGAACATTCAACAGTCCAAGCTTGATAAGACTCAATTGAGCGACTTGGTGTAGGGTTTTCCTGAGCGTTCACTGATGAAACAACGGCGGTCAGTACAAAACCTGACATAAGGCCACGTAAAATATTAGACATGATTTTTTCCATTTCTATCAATTCAAAATACGAGTAAAAAAGTATAATTGAGGGTCACTAATTGCACATAAATCCCAGCCTTCGCCAGTAAATTTTGCTAGAACCTTTGGTAATACAGATTGAATTTTAGTTTCTTTAGAGCTTGCAAGCTCCATTTTGGGCGCTTCACCTTCGTACCCAGAGAGCTTTAAATGCCCATCCTGTTGAAGAATACCCATTGCAATTTTATCCAGTTCAGGTGGTGTTATAATTTTATATTCAACTTCTGATCTTGGAAGTGTCTTTTCAAAAATATAACATTCCATTTTGTTAATTGCGCATAGCCTCCAGCCTTTTTTCCCTAAAGGATTAAGAATTTGCGGTAGAACAACTTGCGAGCGAGCTTTTTCTTTATCCGTAATGACGTAATTGGTCTCGCCTTTTTCCATTTTCTTGGCAGCTTTCTGCTTTAAAAGCGCCTCGTAAACCATCTGGTCAAGCTCACTTACAGTGATAACCATATAAGATATATCGCGAGACCCATTGGTCTCGCGTTTATTAGTTTGATTGTTCATTTTAT
>CAZXZQ010000081.1:0-9721 GCA_964645215.1 uncultured Rhizobiaceae bacterium
GAGGCATCTTTGTTTGCTTTTACAACTACGATGTTTGGGTTTTCTGCATAACGCCTTATCAAACCACGCGCTAAGTCACCGCTAATATAATCGCCTACAACCAGAACCTTGGAAGCATTTTCATTCTTCACCACTAAAACTTTTGGTGGTGTAACTTTTTTCCGTTTTTTCCGTTTGCTTTTAGCGCGGGCCTTTTGCGTTTTCTTTTTTGCTGCCTTCTTCTTTTTGGAGATGACTTTTATACGCTTATTTTTCTTCTTCTTGCGTCTTTTAAACAATATATCGAAAAGTGTTTTGCGCTTCTTTTTTGTTTGCGCAGAGGCATCTTCAACGCCGATTACGGGTTCGATATATAAACGCAGAGAAGGCACTTGCGGCAAGGCAATGCCAAGCACAACGAAAAAGGAAATAGCAATTAAGACTTTACGCAAAATAAATGTCATGGATCCAAAGCAGATATATTCTGCCTAGTATTGTTTAACTCCGCTTTATTCTAGCTAAAAGTTTGACGGAAGGATAGCCATCTTGCGGAAGGCCAACGCTGTTTTGGTAAACTTTTATTGCTTTGCGTGACCCGCCGCCAATTTTACCGTCAATTTCGCCGTCATATAGACCTAAACGTGCCAGTTGGCGTTGTAATTCCATGCGTCCGTCTTCTTTTAGTGGAATATAGCCGCGAGGCCAGTCATTAACCAAACCATCATAACCTGCAATACGATCTGCTAAATGGCCGACAGCAAGCGCATATTTGTCTGCATTGTTATAGCGTTTAAGCACAAAGAAGTTTTTAGTCATCAAAAATGCTGGACCTTTTGAACCTGCAAGTACCTTAACATTTGCTTTTCGACCTGCATCCGGAAATGGCTTGCCCTTAACGCGTTTTAGGCCAAGTTTTTGCCATTGACCAAGTGTGCGGCTATTCGTGCCAACATTTGCAGTTTTAAAGCCACGTGGTGTTGTAACCTCATAGCCCCAAGTTTGACCTGTGCGCCAACCATTCTTTTTTAGTAGATTTGCTGCAGAGGCAAGCGCATCTGGAATAGAGTTCCATATGTCACGGCGACCATCGCCATCAATATCTACAGCCCAGGTTTGGTAACTTGTCGGAATGAATTGTGTATGGCCCATTGCGCCAGCCCATGAGCCACGAAGGCCTGCCGCTGAAATGTCGCCATTTTGAACAATCTTCATTGCAGAAATAAGCTGACTACGCGCAAATTTTCTGCGGCGCTTATCTTGATAAGCTAGGGTAGCGAGTGAACGGGCAACGCTTCTCAGCGCACTGTCTCTTTCAAGCGCTTTGCCGTAGGAGGTTTCCATCGACCAGATTGCCATCAATATATTTCGGTCTACGCCAAATTTTGGCTCAATAATATCAAGCCAGCGCTTGTATTTGACCTTCATTTCTTGCCCGATTTTAATGGAAGAGTCCGTAATACGGCTATCCATATAGTCCCAAACTTTAGCTTTAAACTCAGGTTGGAAGTTGGCTGATTTAATCACTTCAGGGTCAGGGCTGGTTACGCCGGCAAATACAGAATTATAGGTTTGGCGGCTAACGCCATTTTTAGCTGCGACGCTGTAAAAATTAGATATCCATTTTTTAAAGCCCGGATCAGCTTTTACTGGCATTACTGAAAGTGCCATAAATGCTGCTGCTACAAACCCTATTTTTGCTCGAACCATTCTACCCTCCAAAGCTGTGCTAATAAGCGAATCATTAGCCATAAGTTAGCTTTGAAAGGTTAACGAATAAATGGACGTTATTGTGGCAGTTCGATCAACTTATGCTGATTACGCTGATTGCTTTAATGCGGGTAGCTTTTCTTCCCATTTCAATGCGCTCGAGACAATCAGATCAAGATCATCGTGTTTTGGGCGCCAATCAAGCCTGGACATTAAGCGATACGCATTTGCTGTTAGTGCAGGAATATCTCCAGCACGGCGTTCTGATTCAATTACACGAAAATCATTGCCTGAGACGCGTTTTACTGCGCTGATCACTTCTTTAACCGTATAGCCAGAACTATAGCCGCAATTGGCTGTGAATTTTCGACCGCCTTCTCTCAAGAACTTAACGGCGGTATAGTGCGCATTTGCAAGATCAGATACATGAATAAAGTCACGTACAGCAGTGCCGTCGGGTGTATCATAATCAGTGCCAAATATTTTCATTGAAGAGCGTGTGCCAGCAGCGGCTTCACACGCAACTTTAATTAAGTGGGTAGCACCTTCGGTTGATTGACCTGTACGGCCTTTTAGATCACATCCAGCTACGTTGAAATAACGCAAAATGACGTATGACATATTGTGCGCAAGTGCCGTATCACGCACCATCAATTCGGTCATAAGTTTAGATGTCCCATAAGGCGACATTGGATTTAGAATAGCATTTTCGCTGATAGGGCCTTCAGTTAAAGGTTCTCCGTAAACTGCAGCAGTGGATGAGAAGATGAACCGCTTAACGCCAGTTTTAATTGCTGCTGCAATTAGATTACGTGAATTGCCTGTATTATTTTCATAATACTTCAGAGGGTCTTCAAGCGATTCAGGTACAATTACTGAGCCTGCAAAATGGATGATTGTATCAATTTTATGCTCAGACATAACATCTTGCATAAATTCTTGATCGCCAACATTGCCTTTAACGAAGGTTACATTTTCTGGTATGGCCCATTCAAAGCCTGTTACCAAGTTATCTACAACGACAACATCTTCATTATGGTCGAGAAGTTCCCAAACCATATGACTTCCTATGTAGCCTGCGCCACCTGTTACTAAAATGGTCATATTCCACCTTTAAATTTCCACCTTCGAAACACAGTAAAGCAATTGAGTTAGAATGCGGCTAAGCTTGGTGGTTCAATTTGAATGATTATGAAGAGATTATATTAACCATCCTGTGGTTAGGTTCCTGCAATTATATTTATGCGTTTCAGGAGTGAAAAATGTCATCGATTAAACCCGTTAGAAAAGCAGTATTTCCGGTCGCTGGCCTTGGAACACGCTTCTTGCCTGCTACAAAATCAGTTCCCAAGGAAATGCTTACTGTGCTTGATAAGCCTGTTATTCAATATGCGGTAGATGAGGCTTTAAAAGCTGGCATTGAACATCTTGTTTTTGTAACTGGACGCAATAAGGCAGTTATCGAAGACCATTTTGACCTTGCTTATGAACTCCAGGACACACTTGAGAAGCGAGGTAAAACGGAAGCTTTAGAAACGCTTGCTAAATACCAACCACAGGCAGGCATGGCGAGCTTTACCCGCCAGCAGGCCCCACTTGGTCTTGGTCATGCGGTTTGGTGCGCGCGGGATATTATTGGCAACGAACCATTTGCGCTTCTTTTGCCTGATATGGTGATGAAAGATCAAAAGGGATGTATGTCGGGCCTTATGGAAGTTTACAACCAAAATGGCGGCAACATCATTGCAACGGAAGAAGTTGCTTGGGAAGAAACCCATAAATATGGGGTGATCGAAAAAGGCGCTGAAGTATCAGGTGGCTTTGAAATTACCGGCATGGTTGAGAAGCCTGCACCCGGCACAGCGCCATCAAATCTATTCATAAACGGTCGTTATATATTGCAACCTGAGATATTTGATATTTTTGAAACATTAGAGCCAGGTGCTGGCAATGAAATTCAGCTAACAGATGCGATGGTTACACTTTCAGAAAGTCAGAAATTTTATGGCCATGTATTTGAGGGTGATACGTTTGATTGCGGTTCAAAGGCCGGTTTTATTCAAGCAAACCTTGCTTTTGCAATGGATGACCCAGAGATTGCCGAGCAGGTCAAAGCTGATCTTGATAATTTGCTCTCGTAAATAATTTCAAGAATTATTTTTGGAATAACATACCGATTGTAGCGCTGGTTTCTGTAAAGTCACCAATGCCTACATTCGATGTGAACTCGGTATATTCAACATCTGTTGTAATGGCTGTATGCCTGTTTAGGAAATATTCTGAACCAACACCTAAGGTGATGACTTGGTTATCGTCATCATTTGTTTCGATTTGATAATCTGCAAATGCATTGATTGCTAGTCTGCTTGTTACCTGTTTTTGATAATCAAGGCGCGCGTTATAAAGTAGTGAACCATTGTCATTCAAAGTCACTGAATCATTTGTGGTTGTGCCAAGTGTTAGAATGTATTGCGTGTCGCGCACTGGTGACCAATTAAATATAGCATCAATTGTGAAGCCATTGAGTGTATCTAAGGCTTCGTCCTCAAACTCTTCTGATACATAACCTGCAGAAATTTCACCATTTAGCTTTTCGCCAAGGTCTATCTCAAGGCCGCCACGTATCTGAAAGATATTACTGTCGCGTTCATTGCCATTGCGATCAAACTGAAGGTCAAATTCGCGAATACCGTAAACACCTTCAATAAAGGGCGTTATAGCTGGTGAAATCTCATATCCAACACGGCTGGACAATTGGAATAGGTCTTGTGCCTGGTCTTCCTGACTTTGGATAAGTCCGCCGCCAAGATCAACATCATCTTCAACTGAGCGGTCAATGCTGCCGCGTATATTAAACTGTAATTTCTGATCTGTGCGGGCAAGTTCAACGCTACCAGAATATGTTTCCTGAATAGGGGTATCTACGGCACCCGATGTTAAAGCGCTGTTTGTAAAGCTCTGAGTTTGCAAATTATAGCCAAGTGCCGTGGTAAGTGTATAGCCATCAGTCAGATCAAGGCGTAGGGATGCATTAGCGAGAATTTGTAAAGAATCAACTTGTGTATCATCAAATGGGCGTTCGTAATTTGCGTTTAAATTTGCCTGAATTTGATGCCGTGAGAAATCAGATGTCAAAGAAGCTATAATATCAGTTTCTGTAAACCCGCCACCTTCACCGCCTGCGATCTCGGAAACATTGTCTGAATAGCCTATTGCTTGTTCTAGTGAGATATTGCCGTCGAAAGTGCCTAATCTGAAGCCTTGTGCAGCAAAAGGCGCTTGATCAGGAAGTTGTCCGGTTCCAGTTTGTGTAGGTGATGCTGCTGCATTGCTACCTGCGCCGCCATTGGGGTCGTTTGGATTAACAATACCGCCAGCAGCAGTTGCCCGAGCAGCCCGGATTTGAATATTTGTGTTTTGGATCGGGTTGTTAATACCCACGCCATTTTGCGCATTATTTGCGTTTTGTGCTAGTGGATCAGCATTAGGATCTTGAGCGCCAGAAAGTAAATCGTCGTTCGCGTTTTGCCCAAAAACAAGCCCGCTATCTTGTGTGCCAAAGCCATCTTGGTTGTTCACAGTCTGCGCAAATGCATTTGGCATAGAATTACACACTCCAAACCCGCAAAGGCTTAGGATTGCAAGTGACAAACCCGCTTTGGATATGTTGCTTTTAGTCATCGAAAGATGCAATACCTTGTGAACTTATTGCTAAACCGTAAACATTTGTGGTTAACGAAAGGTTTCCAGAGCAACTGGAGACAAGAAATTTATGACAGAAAACGATCATATTATTGCTTCTGCAAAACGAACGCTTGAATTTGAGAAAAACGGTCTTGATGCAGTCTCTAAAGCCATTGGTGCTGAATTGGGCGATGCATTCGTATCAGCGTGTAGTATTATTCGTAATATTTCAGGCCGTGTCATCGTCACGGGCGTTGGTAAAAGTGGGCATATAGGAACAAAGCTTGCGGCAACGCTTGCTTCTACAGGTACGCCTGCATTTTTTGTGCATCCTGCAGAAGCGAATCACGGTGATCTGGGAATGATTGCGCGTGATGATGCTATTATTGCTCTTTCATGGTCTGGGGAAACTGCTGAACTTAAGGGTACGCTTGCTTATTCAAGCCGGTTTTCCATTCCATTAATTGCAATCACTAGAAATAAAGATTCTGCATTGGGCAAAGAAGCAGCTATTTGTCTTGAACTGCCTAAAGAAAAAGAGGCCTGTCCAAATGGCCTTGCGCCCACAACATCGACCATTATGCAGATGGCAATTGGCGATGCGCTGGCGGTAGCACTTTTAGAGTCGCGCGGGTTTTCTGCAGATGATTTTGGCATCTATCATCCCGGCGGCTCGCTTGGTTCTGCATTAATGCGCGTTGAAGATGTGATGCATAAGGGGCAGGCAGTCCCTCTTGTTAAACAAAATACATCGATGCCTGAAGCCGTTATGGAGCTTTCACAAAAACGCTTTGGTTGTGTTGGGATTGTTGATGCGGCCGATAAACTTGCAGGTATTTTAACTGATGGTGATTTGGCTAGAAATCTAGATAAAGACCTTCAGAATTTATCTGTGAATGATTTGATGACAGAAAATCCAAAAACGATATCGTCTTCGGCCTTAGTCACAACTGCATTGGGCTTGCTTAATGAGTTTAATATCAGTGCGCTGATTGTAACAGATGAAGATAATACCCCTGAGGGTATTATCCATTTGCATGATTTATTACGTATTGGTGCTGCTTAATCTCTCAAGCGGCTTCCACCAATAATAGGCTACCATCTGAGCCAATAACCTTTACGCGGGCACCGGCTTTTGTGTCTTGGCCTTTCACGCGCCACGTTGTGTCGCCAATTTTTGCGCGGCCATAGCCTTCAGAAATAGCTTCTTTCAAAATCGCAGTTTGACCGATAAGCTGAGTTCCCCTGTCGTTAAGATCAGGGTTTACACTTTTTTCCAGGTTGCGTGATTTTACATAATCCTTGCCAAACCAAGCGATGAGCAGGGAGAGAGCCAAGAAAGCAACTAATTGAGCTTGCCAAGGCCAGATCGAGTTTTCAGTGCCTAATACAAGTGTTATTAAGCCAACAACCAGTCCAGCGAGACCAGGCCAAAGTAGAAATGTGCTTGGAGCAAGAATTTCTATGCCTAGCAGGAGTAATCCAAATGCAACCCACATCCAAGGGCCTAAACTGTCAATGATAGTCATGATCATAGTATTTTCTCCTTAGTGTGATGTTTATCTTCCAGTGCGCGGCACAGAAGGCGGTGGTGTTGGGCCTGATGAACCATTATCGTCATCATTGCCAAAGACTTCCTTAGCGATTGAACCAATGCCGCCCAAGCTGCCGATTAAGGACGAGGCTTCAAGTGGCATTAAAATTACTTTTTGGTTGTTCGCACTTGCAATCTGTCCCAACGCTTCTGTGTATTTTTGAGCAACAAAGTAGTTGATTGCTTTTGCGTCACCACCGGCGATTGCATCAGACACCATGCGTGTTGCTTCAGCCTCAGCTTGTGCAAGGCGCTCACGTGCTTCCGCTTGACGGAATGCTGCTTCTTTATCGCCTTCCGCTTCCAGAATCTGAGACTGTTTCTCACCTTCGGCTTTTAGAATTTCAGCTTGGCGGAAACCTTCCGCATCTAGAATGTTGGCGCGTTTTTCACGTTCTGCTTTCATCTGGCGGTCCATGGCGTCAACCAGGTCTTTAGGTGGGTTAATGTCTCTGATTTCAATACGCGTGATTTTTAAACCCCACGGTTCGGCAGCTGAGTCTACAACGCTCAAAAGGCGGTTATTAATTTCATCGCGTTTCGCTAACAACTCATCAAGGTCCATAGAACCCATCACTGTACGAATGTTGGTCATGGTAAGGTTTAGAAGCGCACGCTCAAGGTCGCGCACTTCATAGGCCGCTTTTGGCGCATCTAAAATTTGGAAGAAGGCAACACCGTCTGAGCTGATCGTCGCGTTATCCTTGGTAATCACCTGTTGGGTTGGTACATCAAGAACCTGTTCCATCATGTTCATTTTTGCACCGATGCGATCAATGAAAGGAACAATGAAATTTAGGCCGGGACGTAAGGTTTTCGTAAATTTTCCGAACCGCTCGACTGTATAGTTAAAACCTTGAGGTACCTGTTTAATACCTGCAAAAAGAACAATAATTACAAAGAACGCTAAGACAGCGAGTGTGATATCTAGACCCATTATAAACCCTCCAAAAATGAATGTGTTACATCACATATATGTGAATTAAGTTGCTAAATTGCAAATTTTATAGGGTTTATTAGGTTAATGAATCATCTAAATAGCGATTTTGATTAGGGAAATGCAGTTTTTCCTTTTTGATAGCTAATCTTTTTTATTTTCAATTTTATATGTATAATTGAAGAAAATTGGATGCCGAGGTGTATAGCTCATGGAAATGCCAAAACCCAGTACGTTTGTGCTCGACAAGAAAGCGCATATTGTGTCGCGCTTATTAAGTGTGTTGCCACAGGATGCTGTAATTTCTGATCCGGATGAAACCAAGGCCTATGAATGCGATGCGTTGACCGCATATAAATGCCCGCCCATGGCTGCAGTTTTGCCACGCACGACGGAAGAAGTTTCCGCTGTTCTTAAGATATGTCACGAGGAAAATGTGCCGGTCGTACCACGTGGGTCTGGTACATCACTTGCAGGTGGTGCTATGCCAACAGCAGACTGTGTGATTTTGGGCGTTGCGCGGATGAATGAGGTTTTGGAAACCGATTATGATAATCGCTTTGTTCGGGTTCAGACCGGGCGTACCAATTTGAGTGTAACGGGTGCGGTGGAAGAAAATGATTTCTTTTATGCACCGGACCCATCCAGCCAATTGGCCTGTGCGATTGCAGGTAATATCGCCATGAATTCCGGCGGTGCGCATTGCCTCAAATATGGTGTGACGACAAATAATCTCCTCGGCGTAAAAATGGTGATGATGGATGGCGATGTTATCGAAATAGGTGGCGCGCATCTTGATGCTGGCGGTCTTGATTTACTCGGTGTTATTTGCGGCTCGGAAGGCCAGTTGGGTGTTGTGACAGAAGCAACATTAAAAATACTGCACAAGCCGGAAGGTGCCAGGCCAGTACTCATCGCCTTTGATGAAAACGAAGTAGCTGGTGAATGCGTGGCAGATATTATCAAGGCGGGTGTATTGCCTGTTGCGATTGAATTCATGGACAGGCTTTGCATTGAAACATCAGAAAATTTTTCTGGCGCTGGATATCCAGATGCCAATGCACTTTTGATTGTGGAAGTAGAAGGGTCTGACGCTGAGATTGACGATCAGCTTTCAAAGATTGAAAAGATTGCCAAGAAGCATAAGCCGGTTGAATTGCGCTCAAGTAAGTCAGATGAAGAAAGTGCAAAAATCTGGCTTGGGCGAAAATCTGCCTTTGGCGCGATTGGGCAGCTCAATGATTATATGTGTTTGGATGGCACTATCCCCGTCTCGCAATTGCCTTACGTATTGCGCCGAATTGGTGAGATGACGGAAGAATATGGCTTGCAGGTAGGAAACGTGTTCCATGCCGGTGACGGCAATATGCATCCGCTTATTTTGTTTGATGCAAATAAGCCGGGTGACCTTGAGTTATGTGAAGCCTTTGGTGCGGAAATTCTAAAACTGTGCGTTGAAGTGGGTGGGTGCCTCACGGGTGAACATGGCGTTGGTGTTGAGAAACGCGATTTGATGTTTCATCAATATTCTCCAGAAGACATTGAAATTCAGCTTGGCGTTAAAGATGTGTTTGATCCAAAATGGTTGCTCAATGCGTCCAAGGTTTTCCCACTTAGCGCGACTGAAAGCCGTAGACCATCATGAATCCTAAAACCGAAGAAGAACTCTCGTCAATCATAAAGGACGCCAATGGGCATTTGAAAATTGAAGGTGGTGGAACACGTGGCATGGCAGAACGTATTTCCGGTGATACGCTTTCTATGGCGAAATATTCCGGCATTACGCTTTATGAACCAGGTGCGCTCACCATTGTTGCGAA
>CAZXZQ010000082.1:0-9670 GCA_964645215.1 uncultured Rhizobiaceae bacterium
CAGGTGCAAATCAAGGCCCAGACAATTATACGCTTTCATCTTCCCGTTTTGAATTCGCAACTGCGACTTTAGCTGGTTTAGACGGCGGACAAGGTGGTTGGGCTGTGCTCTTCGGCAATGGCATCACAGGTTCCACTCTAGGCTTGGCGATTGACGAAGAGATCGTTGCTGGAGACTTGGGTCGCAGCCATACAACTGAAGAGGTTGATTATTTTGCCGTAAGACGTTTGCCTGTTACCGATATTGAAAAAACGGTAGACAGGATATCTATCGCTGAAACGCTGTCGCTAAACTATGAGATTACGCTGACTAATAATGGCAGGATTGACCAAACTGGTGTGTCAATAACAGACACTTTGCCTGATGGTTCTACAGGAACAGTTTCAGGACCTACCGAGACAGGTGGCACTGTTGCAGGCGTATTTGAAGTTGGTGAAGTATGGACATACACTGTAAGCTATTCTGTATCGGCGGCAGACATTACCGCAGGCGTTGATCTTGTAAATAATGTTTCTGCCACCTCCACGGAATATGGTGCTGAATCAATTGCAGATGAAACAGCTTTGGCTACGACGGTTATCGTGCCACCCAATCCGTCTCTGGTTGTAACAAAGGAAGCCGACCTGACGAGTAATGTTGCAGCTGGGGTTACGGTTACCTACACGTATCGTGTGGTGAATAATGGCAATCAGTTTCTAACAAACGTATCGCTTTCGGATAGTCATAATGGGTCTGGTCCTACACCAACACCTAATAATGAAAGTCTTAGTGCTGATAATGGTGTTTTAGGAGATTCAGTTAACGGAACGCCTAATGATGGTATCTGGCAAACGCTTGCGCCAGGAGACGAGATTACCTTTACGGCAACCTATGTCGTGACCCAAAACGACGTAGATACGCTGCAATAATCTGAAAATATCTGATTGTCTGCTCGTTTGAGGCTGCTTTATTTTTGTGCAGAACTTACGAGTGAACTTGGCCTCTCCATAATTTAGTCGTAAATTCGTATTATGTTTATACAGCAAATATTGAGCCCCTATTTGTGAAAACATTTTTATTTTGCTTTCTATTTGGGCAGGTAATGAACTTTTCGCGCATATATATACTGGCTATTTCATTGGCATTAATTTTAAATGCCACTATTGCTGCGCGCGCTTTTCCGTTGTCATCTACAGTTGAAGCAATAACAATTCCATCTGTAGGCGGTGGATTTCAAACCGTTAATTTTGAAAATTCCTATACAAATGCGATTCCTGTTTGTACGTATGAGTTGCCTTCCACGGCTGCTCCACCAGCTGTTGTGCGCATACAAAGCATTGGGTCTACAAGCATGCAGATCAGGCTTCAACAGCCACGAAATTCTGCAACTGTCACGGCAGGGCGTGTGTTTTGTTTGGTCGCAGAGGCTGGCGTTACAACCTTTCCGAATGGCTTGAGATTGCAGGCTGTATCCGTAAATGGAACCACGACACATGGGCGAAATGTGCCTTTGGGTTTTGGCAATAATTCAAACACGACAATGATTGATATTTCAGGTTCGTTCTCTGGGTTCACGAACCCTATTGCACTGGGGCAGGTGATTTCTTTCAACGATGCTAACTTTAGCATCTTCCATTCCAATGATTGCGATAACCGTAATAACCCATCTTTTAATGGTGGGTTTGGCGACGGAATTTGTGTCACTAAACATGTGGGGGAAGATAATATAACACGCGGAACAGAGACACTTGGTGTGATTGTTATTGAGCAGGGTTCGGGGGCATTTCGTGGTGCAGTCTTTGAGTCAGAGCTCGGGCCAGATACTGTTGATGGTGTCGGCAATAATGGAGCTTCTTACGGTCTTGCCGATACTTTTGAATTTGCTGTGGCAACGCAAAGTGGCGAAGATGGCGGTGATGGTGGGGTTGCTGTGTTCTTGGGTACTGGAACTGTGGGTGGAACCAATTTCACGGTCGCTGTTGATGAAGATCAGCTTAATGACACAGAGCGCGGGCATATTACAGAGCGTGTTGCTTATTTTGCGCTTCGGGAATTGCCAACTTTTACAGCTGAAAAAACCGTAGACCGCGTTTCAATTGCTGAAGCGCTAACGCTCAATTATGAGATTGTTTTAACCAATGATAGTGCCATGGATAATACTGGCATCTCGCTTACAGACACTTTGCCAAATGGTTCGACCGGAACTGTAACCGGGCCAACTGAAAGCATTACGACCAACAATATTCTCGAGGTCGGCGAAACATGGACCTATACGATTAGCTATCCAGTGACAGCAGCTGATATTTTAGCTGGCGTTGATTTAACCAATAATATTTCGGTTACTTCAGCTGAGTATACGACAGAAGGCGTGACCGATGAAACGGCGCTTGCCACGACTGTTATCTTACCTGCTAATCCGTCAATCACCGTTACCAAAGTGGCGGACCAGACAGTGAATGTAGCTGCTGGCGTAACGGTTACCTATACCTATACGGTTGTGAACAATGGCAATCAGTTCATTTCCAATATTTCTCTATCGGACAGTCACAATGGATCGGGGCCAGCGCCAGTGCCGGGCAATGAAGCAATCGCTGTTGATAATGGTGTGCAAAACGATTCCGACACTGGAATACCTAATGATGGTATCTGGCAAACCTTGGCGCCAGGAGACGAAATTACGTTTACTGCCACTTATATTGTCACACAAAATGATGTAGATACCTTGCAATAAGTCAGTAAGAGGGGAGTTTATAATGCGCTGGAAGGGTAGAAACAGAAGTGCCAATGTGAATGATAATCGCGGGGGAGGTTCTTCTGGTGGATTTGGTTTCCCTGGTCGTGGTCGTTCTGGTCAATTGCCTATTGGCAGAGGTTCGCGCAGAAGAAGCGGTGGTATGGGTATTGGCACCATGATTATTATTGGTCTTGTCATGTGGGCATTGGGCATGAACCCGTTGAAACTTTTGCTAGGCGGAATGGGTGGTGGTCTAGGTGGTAATTTTGCACCGCAGGCACAATCGCCTCGGACACAACCTGCAAACCGCACTGCGCCTACCAATGACGAGGCGAAGGCATTTGTTCAAACTATTCTTGGATCAACAGAAGAAGTATGGGACACAATTTTTGCCAATTACGGCAAGCAATATCCAAAACCTGAACTTAATCTCTTTACCGGTCAAACACAGTCTGCGTGCGGGTTTGCCTCTGCTGCGTCCGGACCGTTTTATTGTCCGGGCGATTCTGAAGTTTATATCGATTTGAGCTTTTATGATGAACTTGCAACCAAGTTTGGAGCAGGTGGAGATTTTGCACAAGCATACGTGCTGGCGCATGAAGTTGGCCATCATGTTCAGAACGTGATTGGGGTATTACCGCAATTCAACAAGATGCGTCGCTCCATGGGTAAGGTTGAAGCCAACAAAATGTCCGTAAAGGTTGAACTTCAGGCAGACTGTTTTGCAGGCATGTGGGGGCATTATGTCAACAAACAAGGTTGGCTGGAAAAGGGTGATCTTGAAGAAGCGCTGGTTGCCGCACATCAGATTGGGGATGACGCCATCCAGAAACGCAGCCAAGGATATGTGGTGCCTGAGAGCTTCAATCATGGTACATCTGAACAAAGACGTTTTTGGTTCCGTCGTGGTTTTGAATCTGGCCGCATGGAATCGTGCGATACGTTCAAGGCTAGAAAGCTATAGGGCAAGGCCTGATCATGGGGAAGATTACAAAAGGCTGGACAATTGGATGCGCTGCACTTGGTGCCGTAGCACTTAGTCAATTTCCTGAATTTGCGCAGCAATATAAGCAGCATCTTGCAGGTGGCATTGGTGAACTTCAGGAGGTTGTTAGCCAGTTTGATGAAGATGCAAAGGGACAAGGTCTAACGCGCGAAACTGCCCTAGAGACGCTTAAAAAATCAGCAGAAGAATTGCCGCGTGAACGTGGGCAATCCATGAACATCGTGATTGACCGCTATGAAGGGCTTGTTGAACAGTGGGCGAATATTAATAACTCCGAACCTGTTTTTCATCCCTATCATATTCTTAAAAACCCTGATCCAAAAATTGTTTCGGGTACGTGGAAAATTTATAAACCCGCAGTGCCTATTGTTGCTGAAGCAGCAGTATGGGCCGGTATTGGCGCATTTTTTGGAACGGTTCTAGGTCGCATTCCTGTTTTCGCTTATCGAAGACGGCGCAAGTTGAAAAATGAAAAGACGCTTGAAGATAGTGTTGTGGAAGATACTTAAACCTTTGGCATTTGTTGCGTAGCGCAGTGAATGCCGCCGCCAATCTCTCCAAGTATGTCAACATTTAGCGAAACAATTTCACGACCAGGATAGTGACGCTTGAGCGCTGCAACGGCTTGCGCGTCTGTGTCCTTGTCTCCGAATTGTGCCGTAATCACCGCGCCATTGCAGACATAGTAATTCACATAGGATGCAACGAAATCGCGAGACTTCACACGGCGGAAATCCGGTTCCGGGATTGTGTCCAGCTCCAGCCCTGCATCCTTAAGGGCTTTGTGAGTTCTGATCGCAGTCTGATGAAATGGGTCATCCGGGTCTGGTTTGTTTGGCATGTTGATTAACACTTTGCCGAGACCGGTAAAGCGTGCCAATGCGTCAATGTGATAATCGGTGATGTCTTCGCCATAAAGCCCTTTGGACCAAATAATACGCTTGGCACCATAGGCGGCCTTAAGCCTGCGTCCGATCTCACCACGCGGGAGGCCGGGGTTGCGATTGTCATTTACCCAGGAACTTTCATGGGCGATGAGTAAATCCTTGCCATCATGATCAAGGCCGCCACCTTCGCCGCGTAAACCTGAATGGACAATCGGTAGGCCGAGACGATCTGCAACGCGAGAAGCAATCTGACCATCATTGCTGTGTACTTGTTTATCGCCCCAGCCATTGAACTGAATATGGCTGATTGCAAGACTGCCATCTGCTTTGGTTGCAAAGATTGGGCCAGAGTCCCGCGCCCACAGGTCTTCGGTAGGAATATCCCAAAGCTCAACTTTTTTAGAGAGTTTGCCTTTTGCCTGTGCGTGCAATGCTTCGTCTGCGAGCATCACAACTGGTTCAAATTCTGAAATTGTATTTGCAACTTTCGCGATTGTGTCTTGTACCAGTCGCAGAAAATCTTCGTCGTGATACACTTTGCGACTGTTCGGCCATTGCATAAACGTCCGCTCATGAGGGGCGTGTTCTGCTGGAACATGGAGTTTTGTATTTGCCATGGATAATGTCGGTATAGTGAGTGCAGCGCTTGCAGATGCAGCGCCAATGAGCGTTTTTCTTCGTGTAAGCATATTAGTCTTTAATAATGTCGGGCCAAACTTTGCTATTCTTTTTCGAAAAAATAGTAATGTGGCCTATGGATTTCAAACCATAACGTTTGGGGCTTAAAATTTCAAAGTGAGTTTCTTTCGCAGACGGAAAGAATTTTTGTAAGTATTTTACGCGCGGGGGCGGGATAAGCTTATCATCTTCGCTGGCGATGAGCTTTAGTTTACCTTTGAAAGTGTCTAAGTTAGGTATTGGTAAGGTCTTGCCCCATTCAGGCTCGTAAAATTGCTCATTGGTGCACCAGCGTCGCCATTGCCAATATACACCTTCGGGAATATGCGATTTCATGCCTAAAACTTGACCGGGTAGAAAGCCTAAAATTTTGACCACTAACGGACCAAGTAGAAACCAGAATAGTACGGTTTGTATCATGAAACTCCATGGGTGTTTCTTCCAATAAGCAGCGCCTGAATTTACGCCTGTGTGTGAGACGATTTTGTGGTTGTTTGTATGGAATGGCATGCAAAACCCGCCAAGGCTGTGGCCAATTGTATGGAGCGACAAATCTGGAAATTCACGCAGTACATAATCAAGCGCTGCCGGTTGGTCCTTCAAGCCCCAATCCGCCATTGTGGTTTTCGAAGCACGTAAAGCTTCTGCTTTTCTCAGATTATTGTCACGGTAATCGTAAATCAGTACGTGGGCGGACTTGGTCTTACAAAGCCATTCTGCGAAGTGTCGATAATAATGATAAGGCACACCTGTTGCGCCATGGATGATCGTAATGGTTTTCGGATTGGCCGCTTCATAGAGAATGCCATTTAAGGTGATATCATCAGACGTTTGAAACGTGACGTCCTTCATTTCGTCTTAGGCGCGTTCGTCAATCAGCGCTTCGCCCTTGCGTTCTTTAATGAGATTAATAAAACGCTTGAAAAGATAATGGCTATCTTGCGGGCCAGGGGAAGCTTCTGGGTGATGTTGCACAGAGAAGATCGGTTTGCCTTCAACCGCAAGACCACAGTTTGAACCATCAAACAGTGAGACGTGCGTTTCATTTACACCAGCAGGAAGGCTATTAGCATCGACTGCAAAGCCATGGTTCATGGAAACGATTTCCACCTTGTCAGTTGTATGATCTTTTACAGGATGGTTCGCGCCATGGTGACCCTGATGCATTTTCTTGGTTTTAGCACCAAGGGCAAGCGCCAGCATTTGGTGGCCAAGGCAAATGCCGAAGACAGGAATATCTGTTTCAAGAATGCCTTTGATTGCTTCGACGGAATATTCACCAGTTGCCGCGGGATCTCCGGGTCCATTAGACAGGAAGACACCATCTGGATTGTGTGACATCACATCGGCAGTAGAAGCGGTTGCAGGCAGAACGGTAACCTTGCAACCAAGGTCTGCCATCAAGCGCAAGATGTTGCGTTTAATGCCGAAGTCGAGGGCGACAATATTATATTGTTCTTGGGCATTGTTTGAGTAACCTTCATCCCAAACCCAAGCCTTCTCTGACCAGCTTTGAGATTGGCCTTGGCCAACGCCTTTTGCTAAATCAAGCCCTTCAAGACCAGACCAACTGCTCGCGCGTTTTTTTAGATCATCATAGTCAAACTTACCATCAGCAGAATGCGCAATTACGCAATTCGCCATGCCTTTTTCACGAATGAGATTTGTCAGCGCGCGCGTGTCGATGCCGGATAGCGCAATAATACCGCGTTTCTTAAGCCATGCATCTAAATGCGATGCTGCACGATAATTAGATGGGTTTGTAATGTCTGCCTTGAAGACCGCGCCAACGGCTGCGTCTGTTTCTTCAACATCGAGCGTTTCCATGTCTTCTGCATTGACGCCAACATTGCCGATATGTGGGAATGTGAAGGTGACAATCTGACCTGAATATGAGGGGTCTGTCAGAATTTCCTGATAACCGGTGATTGCCGTGTTAAAGCAAATCTCTGCTTCAGCAATTCCTTCTGCTCCACAGCCTTTGCCTTCGATGATCGTGCCATCTGCAAGAACGATTGCGGCGGTTGGTTTTGTTTCAGTCCAAGGAGCGGGTGTATCAGTCATAAAGGCGTGTCCAAACTCATCCCATGCAACAAGTGCATGTGCGTTGAAATAAATTGTGTGGCTGAACTTGCTACATAATTGAAGGTGGACCATTGGTCAACCAATAGGTTGTGGACTAAGGCGAGTTTTCACGATTGCCTGATTTTGCAAAACCCTATAGTGTGCGCGAGTTCAAATGAAGGATGTATGATGCGCACTAAAATCTCCGATGCTTTGAAAATTTCTATGAAAGAGAAGACCGCTAAACGCACGTCAACATTAAGGCTGATTAATGCAGCTATAACTGACCGCGATATTGCTTTGCGAGGCAAAGGCAAAGACAAGGCGGATGATGAAGAAGTTTTAGATATTCTCACAAAAATGGTGAAGCAGCGCGAAGAATCATCACGCATGTATCGCGAAGGCGGGCGTGAGGAACTTGAAGCGCAAGAGCTTTTAGAGATTGATATCATCCGTGAGTTTTTACCTCAGCAATTATCTGAAGAAGAAGCCGCAGCAGCGGTTGCAGAGGCAATTGAAGAAACAGGTGCCGAGAGCTTACGCGATATGGGCAAGGTGATGGGCATTCTCAAATCACGCTATCGGGGGCAGCTTGATATGGGCGTTGTTGGTCCTTTGGTTAAGGGCAAGCTGGGTGCTTAATTCAAAGGTGACTGAACTATGACGCGTGCCACTGCGATATCTCTCGTTTTAACCGGCGGTGTGCTGATGGGCGTGGTCGGTTTGATATTGCGATTAATGGAATCTGCTGACGGATTCCAAATCCTTGTTTACAGATCAATCTCACTTGCAGCCATGGTGATGCTTGTTGCGTGTTTAAGGCGGAAGACTAGCCCTGTAAAATTTCTAAAGAGCTTTGATAAATGGGATGTATTTATTGGTTTTCTGCTTGGCCTCGCATTTAGCTTCTATGTTTTCGCGCTTTTAAATACCAATATTGCAAGCGCACTGTTTATCCTTTCTTCAGCGCCTATTTTCGCAGCAATCTTAGCGTGGATATTCATTGGCGAGCGCCCGACCATCGTCACATATGCGGCGCTCTTTCTGGCTGTGATTGGTGTCGGCGTGATGGTCAAAGACGGGCTGGACACAGGCGGTATTCTTGGCAATTTCTTTGCACTTTTCTCGGCATTTTGTTTTTCGTGCATGTTAGTGGTTATCCGTTATACGGGAAAAGAAGATGCGCTTGGGGGTACGTTTCTTGGTGGAATTGTTGCATGCGCATTAAACGCCATTGTTGTGATTGTGATGGGAACGGGCTTTGTCATCAGCGGTTGGGATTTAAGCCTCTCGCTAATCATGGGGGCCTTTTCTATCGGCCTTGGTATTGCACTGGTGACATGGGCGGCGAGTTATTTACCTGCATCAGAGATTAGCATTTTGGTGCTGATTGAAAGCGTCACCGGACCAATTTGGGTGTGGTTATTTCTCAATGAGGGTACAACGATCAACGCTTTGATTGGCGGTGCGATTGTGCTGATAGCAGTTGTCTTACAAACCGTTGGCGGAAAGTCTGAAGTTGAACATGCTTAAGGGCATCGTCACAAAAGCCTCTGCAACGCCGCCGTCAATTCAGGTGTTATTGGCAGTCCTTTCTATTCAGCTTGGTGCAGCTTTTGCAATCAACCTCTTTCCGATACTGGGACCCGCAGGCACAGTATTTTGTCGCTTAGTCATTTCTGCGCTCATTCTCCTTGCGTTTATTCGGCCAGAATTTAATAGAGGCATACTGAAACATTATAAATTGCTGCTTGCCTATGGCGTAACGCTTGCCCTTATGAACTGGTGTTTTTATGAGGCAATTGCACGTATTCCACTTGGGATTGCAGTCGCAATCGAATTTCTGGGGCCATTGGCAGTTGGCATTTTTACGTCACGCCGCATGTTGGACTTTGTTTGGGTAGTTTTAGCTTTGGTGGGGCTATTAATCCTGACACCAGAGATAGGTGATAATCTTGATCCGGTTGGTGTTATCTATGCGGTATTTGCTGGCATAGGTTGGGGTGGGTTTGTACTTTTAAGCAAGGGCGTAAGCAAAAACCTGCCGGGAAATACAGGTCTTGTTTTCGGAATGCTGGTGGCGAGCTTGTTTATGTTGCCGATTGCTGGTGCTAATATTGCTCCGGTTTTTGGTTCTATCCATCTTATTACTAGCGTGGTCGTTCTGGCGATCCTTTCGACAACAATCCCGTTTTTCCTAGAGTTTTCAGCATTAAAGAAACTTCCTGCGGTTACCTATGGTGTGTTGATCACAATGGAGCCGGTTGTGGCAACGGTAATAGGCGCTGTATTTTTAGGCGATGTTTTAGGTGGAGCAGGCAT
>CAZXZQ010000083.1:0-9616 GCA_964645215.1 uncultured Rhizobiaceae bacterium
ACAGATTTGGAAATTCTTCTTTAAGGCTTAAGTAGATACACTTGTAATGTGTGGTGGGCTAACAGATGTTTGCGTGCATTATACGTTTGTGGATGGCCACCAGAACGACTATTTCTGCCGTGTCGTAGAAGAATGCACGGCGGGCTCTAGTCTTGAAGCGCATGAATATGCATTGAAAGCCATGGAATATTTACAAACTGGTGCTGTTAGAACGCTTGATGAAACGCTCAAGGCAATGTCCTCAACCAGCACGTAAAAGCCGTATCGCCTGATCTTGCCCGAACAGATAGAGCATCATTCGAAGTGCTTCTCCGCGTTCACCTTCAAGGTCAGGATTTGTTTCGATGATCATTTTGGCTTCATCGCGAGCAATTTCAAGAATATCTGAGTGATATTCCATTTGAGCTAGGCTGAACCCTGGCATGCCGGATTGTCTTGTGCCGAGCACTTCCCCTTCGCCGCGCAATTTTAAATCTTCTTCTGCAATGCGGAAACCATCTTCTGTTTCTCTCAATATTTTAAGCCGTGCTTCTGCCGTTTGAGAGAGGGGCGAATAGAAGAGCAACATGCAGCTCGATGCTTCTGAACCACGCCCAACACGTCCGCGTAGCTGGTGGAGTTGCGACAAGCCAAACCGTTCGGCATGCTCGATCACCATAATAGTTGCATCCGGTACATCTACACCCACTTCAATTACAGTTGTTGCAACGAGAACGCGCGTATCGCCATTTTTAAAGGCTGCCATAGCTTCATTCTTTTCATCAACTGTCATACGGCCATGCACTAGTCCAACGGTTTCAGAACCCATGCGCGATTGAAGGTCTTTATGGCGATCTTCTGCAGCAACGGCTTGTACCTCTTCGCTTTCTTCAACCAGTGGGCATATCCAGTAGATTTTCTTGCCATGTTGAACAGCAGTGTGGACCCGTGCGATGAGTTCTTCAATCCGGTCAGAACTAATCGCATTCGTTTGAATGGGTTGGCGACCAGCAGGCTTTTCATCCAAACGTGACACATCCATATCGCCATAAGCCGTGAGGACGAGCGTACGCGGAATAGGCGTTGCTGTCATCACCAACACATCGGTTGTTTCCCCTTTGTCACCCAGTGTAAGACGCTGATGTACACCAAAGCGATGTTGTTCGTCGATGATTGCCAAACCAAGGGCTTTAAAATCAACCTTGGCTTGAAAGAGCGCGTGCGTGCCTATTAGCAGTTGAATTTCACCACTCGCCAAACCTTCGAGTGTTTCTCTTTTTTGAGCTGCTTTATCCTTGCCAGTTAGGAGCGCAACCTTGACGCCTAATTGTTCACAGAGCGGAGTAATGCTAGCCAAATGTTGTCTTGCTAGAATTTCAGTTGGTGCCATGATTGCAGCCTGCTCACCACCTTCAATCACGCGTAGTGCTGCCATCAGCCCCACAAGTGTTTTGCCGGAACCCACATCGCCTTGTAAAAGTCTTAACATGCGTTCTGGTTTGGCAAGGTCTTGATTTATTTCTTCGATAGAGCGTTCCTGCGCGCCGGTTAGCGCAAAGGGCAGGAGGCCCGGCAATTTTCCAGTCAGTGAACCGTCTCCAAGTCTTGCCTTGCCGGATGATTTTCTTAGCCGCAACCGCATGAGTGCTAGCGCCAATTGCCCTGACAATAATTCATCATGCGCCAAGCGTTTTCGAGCAGGGCTATTCGCATCCAAATCCATCATATCACGCGGGTTATGAATGCGTTCAACCGCTTCATTAAAGGTGGGCCAGTGCTGCTGTGCGATCAGGTTTGTGTCTGTCCATTCTGGCAATTGGGGAAGCATGGCGAGCGCTGTGCGTACTGATTTCACCATCACTTTGGATGATAGTCCTGCCGTGACGGGATAAACCGGTTCTAACAAAGGCGCTTCCTTAAACGCTTCTTCGCTCAACATCATGTCTGGATGAACCATGTTGAGTTTGCCGTTAAACCACTCCGGCTTGCCACTCACATATCGCAATTCGCCAACTGGCAATGTATTTTCAAGCCAATTGGATTGACCTCTGAAAAAAACAAGTGACATCTCCCCTGTTTCATCATGCACTTCGACGCGATAAGGAATACGGCGATTGCCCCTGGGCGGGGCAAGGTGTTTGTCGACATAAACTTTAAAGGTGGAAATGACGCCTTCATTTGCATCTGCAATATTGGGCTGGTTGCGGCGATCAATAACTGAATGCGGGATATGAAATAATAGATCAGCTAAGCGCGCAGGCTCCATATTTTCATTGCCCCGAAAAAGCCGTGTCAGCGTTTTCGTTAGCTTGGGGCCAATCCCTTCCAATTGGGAGACAGGCAAATAGAGCGGGTTTAGTATTTCTGGTCGCATTTTGTCGGTAGTTCCGGCCAATTTTACTGGCATTTTAAATCAACAGTACTATAACCCAAAAGAGCCAAACGTAAATCAATGAAGCAACACCCTACGCATGAATAGCCAAGAAAAAGAAACGCGCATTAAGCGGCTACAATACCGCGCCAATCACCGTGGTATCAAGGAAATGGATATCGTGATTGGTGGGTTTGCACTGGATGTTATGCCGAATTTACCTGACGCTCAAATCGATGATTTCGAAAAACTCATGTCTGAACATGATCGTGATCTGATTGTTTGGTTCACCAATGAGGCGCCTTTTCCTCATGATGATTTGCGCACTATGTTCGATATGGTTTGTGATTATCTAAAATCTCGTGAATTCAATGCTTGAGCAGCAACAACTCAAATTTGTCTTTGAAGGATCAACGGCGTGTAAACTTACCAACATCGCGGCGGGTCAAGAAGGGCTGGTATTATCACAACTTTGCACGCGCGAAGAGGTTGGCAAAGGTCTGGTATATGTTTGTTCCAACCCGCAAGAATTACTGTCTATTCAAGAAAGTTTAGAATTTTTTGCACCATGGTTAGAGGTGATTCATCTGCCCGCATGGGATTGTTTGCCGTATGATCGGGTGTCGCCCAGTTCGCAAGTCATTGCAGGGCGCATTGATGCGCTCAATCGTATTGCAACACGAGAAACAAATGGCGAGCCATTACTGGTGCTCACAACGGTTAATGCCATTTTACAAAAGCAAGTGCCACGTGCCTCATTGTTAGGCCAGCAGTTTCAACTAAAGCCTGGCTCTCGCGTGGACATGGACGCGCTTGTGGCACGTTTGGTAGGGGACGGCTTTGAGCGAACATCAACCGTACGCGAACGCGGTGAGTTTGCGATACGTGGTGGCATTCTTGATATCTTTACGCCGGGCGAGGGTGAGCCGGTTCGATTGGACTTTTTTGGCGATAGCCTCGAATCTATTCGTTCCTTTGATGCCGCAACCCAACGCACAATTGGTCAGCTAAAAACATTCTCTCTCCAGCCTATGAGTGAAATTACGCTGGATGAAAAAGCGATTGCCAGATTTCGCAATAATTATCTCGAGCTTTTTGGCGGACAAAATCGCAATGACGCGCTTTATCAAGCAATCAGTGAAGGTAGGCGTTTTGCCGGCATGGAGCATTGGTTGCCGCTCTTTTATGATACGCTCGATACAACGTTTGATTATATGGAGGGCTATCATTTCAGTCTTTCCACGGATTGCGTTGAGGCGGCACGCTCGAGGTATGAGCAGATCGAAGACCATTATGAGTCTCGTCTACAGGCTTTGGAAAACAAGCAGGAAAGCGGCACGCCCTATAAGCCTGTAAAACCTGATACAATCTATATGGATTCAGAAAGCGTTAAAGAAAAATTTGATGAGTTATCTGCGATTATTTTAAGTTCTTTCGATGAGCCTGAAAGTTCTGAGCGTCGCGCTATTTCAGCAAACGGTAAAGCAGGGCGCAATTTTGCCGTTGAACGCACATCTGGTGCCAATGTGTTTGAAGCATTGTCTGTGTATATTCGTGAATTACTCAAAGCAGATAAAAAGGTTTTAATCGCGGCTTGGAGTGAAGGATCGCGAGACCGGCTTAGTCAGGTGCTCGTTGAACATGATCTTGCTGGTATTAAATCTGTTGATGCGTTTGAAACTTTCCGTAACGCCAAAAAAGCTGAATGTCATATTGCAGCACTTTCCATAGAAACTGGATTTGAAACGCCGGAATTTGCGGTCATCGCCGAGCAAGACATTCTGGGTGATCGTCTTGTGCGCAAAACCTCCAAACGCAAGAAAGATAAAGACTTTATCGCGGAGGCATCAAGCCTTTCAGAAGGCGATATTGTTGTGCATGTGGATCACGGTATTGGTCGCTTTATTGGTCTTCGTACAATTGAAGCAGCTGGCGCACCGCATGATTGCCTGGAACTTCGATATGCAGGCGATGATAAGCTGTTTCTACCCGTAGAGAATATTGAACTTTTATCGCGCTATGGTAGCTCGGATAATGAAGTGCAGCTTGATAAACTTGGCGGTGTTGCTTGGCAATCGCGCAAGGCGAAGCTTAAGAAAAAACTGCTGGAGATGGCAGATCAGCTTATTAAGATTGCAGCTGAACGCGCATTGAAATCTGCAAGTCGTCTGGTAGCGCCAGATGGGCTTTATGATGAGTTTGCAGCGCGGTTCCCATATGATGAAACAGAAGATCAGCAAACCGCGATTGATGCGGTTTTTGATGATTTGGGTGCAGGGCGACCGATGGATAGGCTTGTCTGCGGGGATGTTGGATTTGGTAAAACAGAAGTTGCTTTACGTGCGGCATTCGTAGCTGTCATGGCTGGTAAACAAGTAGCGCTCGTTGTGCCAACCACATTGCTCGCACGACAGCATTTCAAGACATTCGCTGAACGGTTTCATGGGCTTCCGATAAACATCAAGCACGCGTCTAGGTTGGTCGGAAATAAAGAACTTGCGAATGTGAAGACTGGGCTCAAAGACGGAACGGTTGATATCGTCATCGGCACTCATGCGCTGCTTGGCCAGTCGATAGACTTTAATCGCCTTGGTCTGCTTGTAATCGATGAAGAGCAGCGCTTTGGTGTGAAACATAAAGAACGATTGAAAGAGATAAAGTCAGACATTCACGTGCTGACACTTTCTGCAACCCCAATTCCGCGCACATTGCAATTGGCACTTACAGGTGTTCGCGAGCTGTCGCTTATCACAACTGCACCAGTTGACCGGATGGCCGTACGTACTTTCATCACGCCGTTTGATACACTGACAATACGTGAAGCGCTGCTGCGTGAGCGGTATCGAGGAGGGCAAAGTTTCTATGTCTGCCCGCGTGTTGCTGATCTGGAAGACCGTAAGAATTTTCTCGCTGAGCATGTGCCGGAACTTAAGGTTGCAACCGCACATGGACAAATGGCCCCGGGCGAGCTTGATGATATTATGAACGCTTTTTATGATGGCCAATATGATGTGTTACTCTCAACGACAATTGTTGAATCCGGTCTTGATATTCCAACTGCAAACACACTAATAGTCCATCGTGCAGATATGTTTGGTCTTGCGCAGCTCTATCAATTGCGTGGACGAGTAGGGCGTTCCAAAACGCGAGCCTATGCCATCTTCACTTTACCAGTGAACAAGATGCTGACTGCAACTGCAGAGCGTCGTTTGAAAGTGCTGCAATCACTAGACTCAATTGGTGCCGGATTTGAACTTGCAAGTCATGATTTGGATATTCGTGGTTCTGGCAATTTGCTTGGTGAAGAGCAATCAGGTCAAATTCGCGAAGTGGGTTATGAGCTTTATCAGCAAATGCTTGAAGAAGCGGTTGCGGAACTCAAGGATGGTGATGGTTTCTCTGCCGATGAAAAATGGTCCCCGCAAATTTCAATTGGGACGGCGGTTCTTATTCCTGAAAACTACGTGCCGGATTTGCAATTACGGTTGAGCCTCTATCGTCGCCTGTCTGACATTCGTGAGTTAGAAGAAATCGATGCGTTTGGTGCAGAGCTGATTGACCGTTTTGGTGCGCTTCCACAAGAAGTCGAACATCTGCTCAAAATTGTTTACATCAAAGGCATGTGTTTAACGGCCAATGTGGCAAAGCTTGATGCCGGACCAAAGGGCGCTGTGATCGCGTTTCGCAATGGTGAATACCCAGCAGCGACAAGTCTTGTGGGCTGGTTAAGCGAGCAGGGTAAATCAGCCAAAATACGCCCTGACCAATCCATCTTTCTTGCAAGAAATTGGGAAAATGCAGAGTCTCGCTTAAAAGGCTCTGCTGTTATACTCTCCAAATTAGCTGGCTTTGTGAAAGAGGATAAACAATGAAGTTTGCGTATTTGATAGAACCACCATTTAATTTCATTGATGAGTCAGGGTATATAACTGGGCATGATGTTGAATTAGCAAGACATGTAATCGCGAAATTGGGTGAAACATTTGAGCCCATAGAAACAGAATTTGCAGAACTCATTCCAGGTCTTTCTAATGGCAAATGGAATATGACTACTGGTTTATTTGCGACTGAAGAACGTAAGCAACAAGCATTGTTTACAAAGCCTATATGGGCATTGCCAGATGGCCTGTTGGTAAAGCGTGGCAATCCGCTAAGCTTGTCAGGTTATAGTTCTGTAGCATCCAGCAATAAGGCTATATTGGCTGTAATACGTGATCAGTTTCAACACCGTTCAGCAGTAGAGTTTAATGTGCCAGAGCAGCGTTTGCGTATTTTTGAAACATATACCGAAGCTGCTCAAGCCGTGAACGATGGATTGGTGGACGCTTATGCAAGTGTGGGGCGTGCTCATACCGGTTTTATTGAACAAAAACCGGAATGGACAATCGAGAACGTTAATGTTCCTTATGCGGAAAAAGCGCCATCATTTGGATGCCTTGCCCTGCCAAAAGAACAGGTAGATTTATGTGCTACTATCAATAAGATACTTGATGATTACCTTTTTAGTGATCAGTACAAGCGAATGGCGTTTGATTATGGTTTTTCTGAATCAGAAATCAAACTAGTCTTGAATAAAAGCCTTTAGTATTGGCCGCTTATTCTTTTCCAACTTCAGGATTTTCCAAAGCGTGGCGTGCGGCACCTACTAATTGCTCAACAGGCGCGGCACCCGGTACAGCTACTCTGCCATCAAAGATGAAACATGGAACGCCTGTGACGCCCATTTGGCGTGCGTGATTTACATGCGCTTTAACGGCATCCTTATCATCATCTCGTTCAAGAAGTGTTTTAACAATATTCTCGTCCATGCCTGCATGTTTGGCTGCATCGACTAGTACTTCATCAAGGCCGATATTTGCACCTTCCAGGAAGAAAAGTTCGAATAGACGTTCAACAAGTTTGTCCTGGATTTTAGGGTCTTGCCCGCCAGCCCACATGATAACGCGATGCGCATCGAGCGTGTTTGGTGAAACTTTCATGTCTTCAAAATTAAAATCAATGCCGTGGGCTTTGCCTGCATCTTTAATGCGGCCGTACACTTCTTTTGCTCCAGCTTCGCCACCGAACTTATTGTTTAGATATTCAGCGCGATCTTTACCTTCTTTTGGCAAAGTTTCGTCCAATTGATATGGTCGCCAATTGATGGTCACATCTAGATCATCAAGTTCTGCTACTGCCTTATCGAGATTGGTCTTGCCGATGTAACACCATGGACACATGACATCAGAGACCACGTCTATGCTGAGGGATTTTTTGTCGCTCATAATATCTATCTTTCTATTTTACGCGGGAATCCCACCACGTTTCAGGGCGGTACCCGTAAAGGGCAGTTTTATCAGGCCGCTTGATATGGCTTTGCCGCGCAACCCATTGTTTGTCTGTATGGTATAATGGCAAAATATAATCGCCAGAAATCAAAAGTCTGTCATACGCGCGAACAGCGGTTACAAATTCTTCCTTGCTACGCGCTTGCAACATATGGTCAATCATTGCATCAATGGCCGGGTCATTTGCACCTGCATAATTAAACGTGCCTTCAACATTGGTAGATTTAGTGCTCCAACGCCAGATTTGCTCAATGCCTGGTGAAAGGGACGCTGTATAGGTCTGCATGACAATGTCATAATCATAGGCTTTGGTGCGGCGTTGATATTGTGCTCTGTCTACGGTGCGGATTTCCACTTCAATGCCGATCTTGCGTAAGTTACGGCGATAAATGATGGCGAGTTTTTCCTGCTCTTTATCCTTGGTGAGGACTTCAAACGAGAAAGAGGTGCCATTCTTGTCGAGCATTTTACCGTCTTGGAATGTGTAACCTGCTTCCCTGAAAAGCTGAAGTGCTTTGCGGATTAGCGTGCGGTCACGGCCGCTGCCATTGCTTTTTGGCGGGCCATAGGTGCCATCTAAAACGTCAGGACGAATACGATCCATATATGGTGCGAGTAGGGCCTTTTCTTCAGCACTTGCTGCTATGCCGTGGGAGGAAAGCTCTGAGCCATGCCAGAAACTTGCTGTGCGTCTATAGGAATTGAAATAGAGGTTTTTATTTACCCACTCAAAATCAAAAAGGTTGATCAATGCAGAGCGTAATCTTTGATCTCCAAATTTTTCGCGTCTGGTATTAAACACAAAGCCAAGCATGGTGGCTGGCTTGCCGATCTTTAGCTCGTCCTTAACAACACGGCCATCATTAGCTGCAGGAAAATCAAAATCACGCAACCAAGTTGATGGGTCCGTTTCTGGATAAACATCAATCAAGCCCTTTTTAAAGGCTTCAAACAATGCGTTTTGTGAGCGAAAATATTCGACTCGTACCGTGTCAAAGTTTGAAAATCCTTTACGAGAAGGGATATCCTTTGCCCAATAGTTCTCGTCGCGCTTATAGGTGATAAATTTACCTGGATTTATCTCATCCATGACATAAGGGCCACTGCCAATCATCGGTTCAATGGAGGATTGGTCAAATGTATCAAAATCAATCGCATGCTTTGGAAGAACCGGATTAAGCGCGATAATGAGCGGGTATTCTCGGTCTGCTTTCTCGTTGAAATTAAACCTGACCTTGCGCTCACCGGTCTTCTCAATTGAGGCGATTTTGGCCTTGCGCGCATTATAGGGCGGGCGGCCTTTTTCTTCTAATAGATCATAGGTGAAGATAACATCCTCAACCGTTACCGGCATGCCGTCGGACCATTTAGCTTTCGGGTTGAGGGTGAATTCTATCCAGCTTCTGTCGTCGGGCCATTCTACATGCTCTGCCAATAACCCATACATGGTGAAAGGTTCGTCTCTGGACCGGAACATGAGAGGTTCGAAAACAAGGCGCCCAAATAAATGGTCCCAGCTGCCGCGTGCATTTGTGCGCATGCTTTTGAGAATGAAAGGATTTACGGAATCAAATGTACCAGGCACGCCGTAATTTATAGTGCCGCCTTTTGGTGCATTAGGATTTGCATAAGGCAAATGTGTGTAATCTGCGGGGAGTGCTGGTTCTCCATGCATTGAAATACCATGCGCGGGTTCTGCGTTCGCTTGGGATAGAGAGAGTAATAACAGGCAACAAATGCCTGTAATTATTCTAAAATAATGGTGAAGGTGGCTTAAATTCCGCATTTTTCTCTTTAAAGAATCTCTTTCGCTGTTTACTAACATATTACAAAGTCACGATGTATGCTGGATTTTATCTTTATCCGAGTATATTTATGATTTTGGTATGAAACTAATTAGTAGCTCCTGAGCCTAGTAAGCCTAAATTTGGGCTTATTC
>CAZXZQ010000084.1:0-9476 GCA_964645215.1 uncultured Rhizobiaceae bacterium
CTTCTGCCGGATGCCCGCCATAAGCATGTATGATGTTTTCAAGGGATGTGCGCATGCCACGCAGGTCGCCAAGCATGAATCGAATGCCATGGCTTAATTTCATAGCAAGGGCATCACTCGGCCATTTTTCAAGCACGGCTTCCATTTCTGCAATTGATGTTGTTTGTTTGCCGTTAAGCCAAGCTGCAAGTGCTGAGATATAATGACGCTCGCGCTCTGTAACTGGGTTTTGTTTGTCGCTTGCTTTGGCAGCTGCAAGAGACTTGATAGAGGTTTCATCAAGTTCCCGGCGCCCTAAAATCAGGCAGAATAGCCCTTTACATGCGTGGGCCAAAGCGAAGGTATCATCAAGTTCAAGCGTTTCACCCAACGTTGTGCCGGTGGAGCCAGCATGAGATAAAAATCCTTTGAGGGTTTTGTTCCAAGTTTCCAGAGCTTGTTTATTGGATAAGGTTAGATCAAATCCAAACATGTCCTGGTATGTCATACTGGTGTCTCCGAAATACGTATCTTAAAACGCGAAAATTTTAACTTCAGGTAATTTGAATATTATATTTCGATTTTCTTTAGAAATAACACTTGCCGTGAACTATTCAAACATTTGTGATCAGGTCATTCATACATTGCAAAACTTGCTCATCATGCGCTCTACTAGCCACATTATTTCTGAACTTATTCTGAACGGTTTGTTGTATGTCATTTATCAATGCTAAACTTGAAACACCGCCGCAAAATTTGCCTATTATGTTGGCGACATTTGCTTTGTTGATTTGTGTTCTTTTAGCGGGAAATATTGCCGGTCAAAAACAAGCTCTGGCTGTGTTAATTGGTGGATTAGCAGGCTTTTCGCTTTATCACGCGTCTTTTGGCTTCACGGCAGCTTGGCGCAGAATTGTTAGCGAAAAGCGCGGTGTTGGCCTCAGATACCAGTTTTTGCTGATTATTCTTACATGCGCAATTTCTTTCCCGCTCATTTATTATACTTCAGCGCGTGGATTTGTTTTGCCTGTGGGCATTGGCATGATGTTTGGGGCATTTGTTTTTGGCTTTGGCATGCAATTTGGTGGTGGATGCGGATCCGGCACTCTGTTTGTGGTTGGTGGTGGTTCAACGCGTATGTGCATTACGCTACTTTTTTTCGTCATCGGCTCTGTGATTGGAACGCTCCATCTAGGCTGGTGGAATTCAATTGCCTTTCCGCAGGCCGTTCAGGAAACGTTTGGCATTGGTAATCGATTTAGCTATGGGATGATCAATAATATGGGGCCGTTTCTCGCGTTTATAACGTTAGCGCTCATATTGGGCTCTATTGCTCTTTTTACAGTCTGGTATGAACGTAAAAGCCATGGCGAGTTGGAAGCGCCACGCAAAACAGGTTCTTTCATTCAAGGGCCATGGTCGCCACTTGCTGGGGCAATTGCGCTGACAGTTGTCGGTATTCTGACCTTATTGGTAGCTGGCCGCCCGTGGGGTGTAACATGGGCATTTGCATTGTGGGGTGCAAAGGGTGCAAACGCAATTGGATTTGATGTTTTAAACTGGCCTTTTTGGACCGGGTGGAAAGCAAATGCGGTTGAGCGAAGTGTTTTCTTTGATGTAACTTCTGTCATGAATTTTGGGATTATTGCAGGTGCGATGACCGCAGCAGCTTTAGCATCAAAATGGCGCCCTATTTGGACGTTAAGTAGAATTGAAGTTTCTACGGCAATCTTTGGTGGCCTACTAATGGGCTATGGTGCAAGGCTTGCTTATGGGTGTAATATAGGGGCATATCTGGGCGGACTTGTTTCAGGAAGTGCACATGGATGGGTTTGGATGATCATGGCTTTTATAGGCAGTTCAATTGCTGTTTTGATAAAGCGACGAATTGGAATATAACTGGGTGAGATTATTAGGAGAATCATGAATGCGTAAAATTTTGGTAGCTGGTTTTTTTGCCATAACAATGGTGGCTGTTTCATCCATTAGTGGATTTGCAGGTGTACATAAATCTTTAAAGCGTGCTGGTTGGATCACACATGAAACGAAGTTTTCATATAAAGAACTTAACACGCGTCTTAATACTGCAATTAAAGCAAATGAGATGCGCCGTGTAACCGGTGCTAGTGCATCAGCAGGCGCTAAAAATCGTGGTCTTACTATTCCTGGCAATCGTATTGTAGGTGTTTACAGAAATGATTTTGCAACACGCATGTTGGAAGCAAGCTTAGCAGCAGGCATCGAAGCGCCAATTCGTTATTATGTAACGGAGAATGCCGACGGAACTGCAAATCTTTCTTACAAAACACCGACCACTGCTTTTTCTCCTTATTTTGAAGAAGGTGGCAAAGCTTTGAAAGACCTTGCATCTGAGCTTGATGATTTGTTTGGCAAAATTGCAGATGAAGCCGTTAAAGAATAAAGCCTAAAAGTTTCTGGTTTCAAGCCAAATTAACAATTCAGCCTGAGCTGGCAACAGCTCAGGTTTTTTGTTTTTAAGTGTTGCTTTTAGCATTCGTAAGTCGCTAACAGTGTCGACGTCCTGTTGAGGTTCAAGTCGATGTATTTTCATGCCTGCCTCATTTGATCGATTTTCTAAGTCAGCTAAAGTTGTCTCTACACTGTATGCAACCGCTTCCCAAATTTCGCGGGGAACTGGTGTGCTACTTCCAAATAGATAAAACCCGCCATCAAGGGCAGGCCCTGCAACATGCTCGTTAGGATTTGCTTCCAGCATGTTTACTGCCTCGGCAAGAATATCAGGCGAAATCTGTGGGCTATCAGTGCCAATGAAGATTACCGCGTCATGAGTTTCAAGTAATGTTTCAGAAATGCTTGCCAGTCGCTCACCAAGCCCACCTTCACCAGTCCAAAGGGCAGGGAAGGATTGCCATTGCGGGTAGTTTATCCCTTCTTCTTCGGCCAGACACCAATGAGGCTGAAGATTATGGTTTAAATCTGATGCGGTTTTTGCAACGATCTCAATCGAGTTTACACTTAGCTTATAAAAAGTTTCTGCGTCATCTTTTCCAATGTCTGCCGCAAGGCGTGTTTTAACAGGGGAAAGTTCTGCAGTTTTTGCAAATATTGCTAATGCGGTTTTCATGAAAATGCTCGCTTGATCTGGCATTTCAGTAATTTGAAACGTTCAGGTACACCCTGTTTGATTGTATGCCACACATGGATAAATGTAACGCTGGCCCAACCGCCGTTGCCATATTTTCTTGCTGATGTGAAAAGAGTGGTATCTGTGCCGAGAACCGGGTAACCATCCTGTCGTACTTTCCAGACAAAGACATGATCTTCGCCGTATCGTACATCCTCTCGATAAGTCCCGAGTTTCTCAAACAAATCCTTACGAATGAAAAAGCCCTGATCGCCAAACGGCATTTTCAAATAATCAGAACGCCAGCGCACGGCCCATTCATTCCACGTCATTGCAGTTGGTCCATCATCCAGAAATTTTAACGTGTGATAATAGAGCGCTTTTTTGTTTGCTTGTGAAATTGCCGATAGTTTTTCAATTGCATTGGCTTCAAAACGAGAGTCCGCATGGAGAAACCAAAGCCAATTATTCTTTGCCGCTCTCGCACCTGCGTTCATTTGGTGAGCTCGCCCGCTTGGCCCTTTGATGATTTTTACACCTTTGAAGTCTGCTATATTGATTTCGGCGGTTTGATTGGTCGCCAAGATGATTTCTGAATCTTTGGGTAAGGTTTTGAGTAAAGGTATTAGCGCTTGCCAATGGGTTTCATCATGCGCAAGTGGGATAATGACCGAAATCATGGTTTAGCGTCTAAGCACTTCCATCATGGCACGCTGATTTTCATTAAGCGCACTATCAGGGGTAAGAACTGCCATTGCAAGGGCTTGGCGATAGGTTTCGTCAACGTCGGGCAAAGGGGCTTCAAGCAGTTTCATCAAAAGTACCTTCGCGTTTGAAAGGCTTCCGCCAAAGCGTTCGATTACAGCTTGCACGGTTACATGATGCTCCGGATCTTCCATCCAGCAATCATAGTCTGTGGCGATACAGATAGTGGCATATGACAATTGTGCTTCGCGCGCCAAAAAGACTTCTGGCACATTGGTCATGCCTACAAGGTCACACCCCGCACCGCGCATGAAAAAACTCTCAGCTTTTGTGCCAAGGCGCGGCCCCTCAACGCAGGCGTAAGTTTTGTCGGTATGAAGGCCAATGTTATTTTTTTCAGCCGTTTTTGAAACCCAGGAGGATAAATCTGGGCAGGTAGGAATGGCGGTTGAAACATGCGCTGCGATGCCATTGCCAAAAAATGTGTATTCACGCTTACCTTTGGTGAGGTCGAGGTATTGCGAGGGAATTGAAAAATCGCCCGGTGCAATTTCTTCTCGCAAGCTGCCCACGGCCGAAAAGCCAAGCAGCATTTTGGCTCCAGCTTTTTTCAAGGCAAAAATATTGGCGCGGTAATTAATTTCGTGCGGTAGGAAAGCGTGGCCCGCACCGTGGCGCGGAAGAAATAGAAATTCTCTGTCACCTGCTTTTAGTGTGCGCACTGGTGCTGAGGGCTTGCCGAAGGGTGTGTCAATTTCAACTTCGGAAACAAGTTCTACACCTTCAATGTCATAAAGGCCTGTTCCGCCAATAATTGCCAGCATGATTTATTCCTTAACGCTGCAAGCGCCGCCACCAAGTACGCAGAACTTTGCACAAAATTCATGATTAAGCGGAACAGATTTTCCAGCTTCTTCTAATGTTTGACCCATGTTAAATTGTTGGTCATAGGCAAGCAAGGTGCAGGCTTGTACGGAAGGTTTGTCATCGCCCTTATGCTTTACGACCATGCGCGAAGTTGCACACATCATGTCGTTTGGATCAACGCTTAGAATACTCCAGCATTCGGTTGTAATTTCTGGAACATCTTCGCCTGGCTCCATTTCAGGAAACAGGATCAATTGTTTTTTGTCATAGGCATTGATGCTGATATTGTTTGTTTTAAAAAATGTAGCAAACCCATCACGCAAATCACCTTCTTGTTCGCCCCATCTAGTGCGGCCAGCAATGTCGATGCTAAAATTATTATCTGAAAGCCATTGAAGGCCTTTCATCATCGGTTCCCAACTATTGGGTCCACGTTCTTCTTCATGAAGCTCGCGCTTGAAGTGATCCACTGATACGCGCAATGTAATTTGTGAACCATAAGCTTGGTTCAATTCTAACAGCGCATCTGCGCATTTCATCATCGGGCGCATGGCATTGGTGAGGACCAGAAGTTTGAAGCCGCGCTCCAACACAGATTTCATGATCGGCATGATATCCGGGTTCATGAAAGGTTCGCCGCCAGTGATGCCAATTTCTTCTGTACCGAGCTGGTCGCGTTCAATCTCATCAAGATATTCAACGGCTTCTGAATGTGAAAGGTAAACTAATCGGTCATTTTTGGGTGTGGATTCAATATAACAATTCACGCAAGCAAGATTGCAAAGCGTGCCAGTGTTAAACCAGAGTGTTTCTAATTTTTTGAGTTTAACGCTAGCGCGCTTTTCGCCTTTTGCGGTAATTCCGGGGTGGTCGAATTTTTTATCGCTTTTTAAGCCTGTTTGATTGACAACAAGATTCATATTTCGATTCCAGAATTAAAATGTTGTATTCCATTAGCCAGTATGATGTGTCATTTGCAAGAGCAATAGGCTAATAATAATAACAATGATTTGATTTTATCAGTCGAACCAATGTTTTAAACACTATGTTTTTATACGGATATTATAACGGAAAAATTTTATGTCGGAGAATATGACAGTCACTGCAGCGGATATGCTTGCTCAAACCCTTGCGGCCAATGGTTGCAAACGCGCCTATGGTATTCCAGGTGGAGAAGTATTAGCAATTATCGATGCTTTTGATCGCGCAGGCATTGAATTTATTTTGATCAAGCATGAGAATTCCGGCGGCTTCATGGCAGAAGGCAGTTGGCATGCAGATGGCTTTCCGCCGGTGCTGGTGGCAACAGTTGGGCCGGGCGTTGCGAATGCGGTAAATGTTGTGGCAAACGCTATGCAGGACCGGGTGCCCTTAATCTTCGTTACGGGCTGTGTCGATACGGCAGAAGCTGAAACTTATACGCATCAGGTTTTTGATCACGCTAAAATGCTGGATGAGATTACCAAAGCAACATTTATGGGCACATCGGCAACGTGCGGCCTGATTGCGCAAAAAGCGATTACGATTTCGCAGGAGCCGCAGGCAGGGCCAGTACATCTTGATATTCCGGTTTCAGTTGCAGAAGGCCCATCAACAGAAGATTTGCATGTGGGGCCATCGCCCATGCCAGTCATTACGCCCGCACAAGATGATATGTTCAAGGAAGCGGTTGAGCTTCTCCAAAATGCGAAAAACCCAATTGCGATTGGTGGCGTGGATGCGGTGAATGAAGAAGCGGGCGAGGTGATTACCAAGTTCTGCGCTGATTTCAATATCCCGCTTGTCACGTCCTACAAGGGTAAGGGGCTGATCGATGAAGATAATCCAATCTGCATTGGCGGGGCGGGCTTATCACCCAAGGCGGATAAAGTGATCATGCCCGCTTTTGACGCAGCGGATGTGATTTTACTGCTTGGTTATGACCCGATTGAGATGCGTATTGGTTGGCGCAATCCGTGGGGTAAAGACAAGAAAGTTGTTGAGATCACACCCATTGCTCGTACGCATGGCATGCAGCATGTAAGCCACACGATACGTGGCAGCTTGGCGCCGACGCTTGAGTTGATGCGAGAAGGTATGAACCAGACGCGCAGTGCGATATCAGAAATAATGACAAAGGCACGGGAAGATTTCCGCGCATTGTTTGTTGCGGATTCTGAGTTCGGTCCGGACCGGGTGTTTGAGACGTTACGCGAAGTCACTCCGAAAGATACGGTAATCACGGCGGATAGTGGTGCGCACCGAATTCTATTGAGCCAGATGTGGGCGTGTCACACCCCACGCGGCATGTTGCAGTCGTCAGCACTTTGTACAATGGCTTGTGCGGTTCCACTTGCTGCTGGATATAAACAGGCAAGTCCGGATACGCCTGTGATTGCTTTTGTTGGAGATGCGGGCATGGAGATGGGGCTTGGTGAACTTGCCACATTACGCGAACATAATATTCCGATCATCATCTGCGTGTTGGTCGATGAAAGCCTCACGCTAATTGAGATGAAACAGCGTGCCTCTCAACGCCCTAATCTTGGTGTTGATTTTACCGGTTCTGATTTCCCAACAGTTGCGAATGCGCTCGGTGGACATGGCGTCTGGGTGGATGATGTCGAGGGCTTGAAGGCAGAAGCGGCAGATGCGCTTAACCGCGATACATTCACACTACTTGCTTGCCGTATTGGCCGGAAGTCATACGATGGGAAATTCTAACTATTTAGAAGTTGCCGTGTAAACGCCATCCCAGTTCGGGCCAGGCGGGTTGGCGCGGAATTCAGCGATGCGGGTTTCGTAGATGAAGATGTATTCTTCTGCCGTGATGCCAAGTTTTTCACTCATGGTTTCCATCAGTTCAAGTGCATCGAATGCGGATTGCCAGTTCTGTGTTCGATAGGCTGAAATCATGGTGGCGTTCATCGCGCGGAAGGCTGTGAAATCATCTTGCTTGGCGTATTCTTCATCGCCCGCGAGGGAATAGATTTTCACCGGTTCGTTTTTACCCTTCACCCGGATAAGGTCTATCTCAAAAACTGCAAGTTCGTCGATTACCTGTTCTGCTGTACCTGCTCCAATCACGATTGGAAGCCCATAGGGTTTTGATTGCCCTTCGAGACGGGAAGCAAGGTTTACCGTGTCACCAAGGCATGTGTAGTCAAACCTGTTTTCAGACCCCATATTGCCGACGACACATGGGCCGGTATTGATGCCCACGCCGACATTAATAGCCAAGAAAGTTTCATCTTCGCTATCGGCGAGTTCTTTTTCTCTGGACGCGTTGAGCTCGGCTACATCCTTGATCATGTCGAGCGCACACAGACAGGACTTCTTCGCGTGGTTTGGTTCATCCAGCGGCGCGTTCCAGAATGCCATAATGGCGTCACCCATATATTTATCAATCGTGCCATTGCGGTCGAGTATGGGTTGAGAAAGTACAGTCAAGAAACGATTCATCAATTGCGTGAGGCCTTGGGGGTGTTCCTTGAAGCTTTCCGAGATTGCAGTAAATCCGCGTACGTCAGAGAACAGAACAGACAATTCACGTGTCTCACCGCCAAGTACCAATTTGTCCGGATCATCGCTCAATTGGTCAACAAGGGCAGGGGAGAGGTATTGACCAAATGCGCTTCGGATTTGCCCCTTTTGTTGTTCCTCGCGAATATAGTTTGCGGTCGAAGTGAAGATGAAAAGTGCGAAGGTTGTCAGAACCGGGAAGGTTGCATCAATCAGCACGCGATTTGTACTGAACTCCCACCAGGAGTAACCGACAAAGCCTGCCATGATCAGTGCGGCCGCTATGAATGAGAATACAGCGCCAAGTTTTGGGAGTAAGATAATTACAAGAAGTCCGGCGATTAGCGTAACCAATAGCTCGACCGATACACTAGTGAGTGGTCTTGAGAGCATGTTTCCTGTTAAAACATTTTCAATTACCTGGGCATGAATTTCTACTCCGGGCATGCGCCCAACAGGCGTTGTACGAATATCTTCAAGGCCAACAACTGAGGTGCCGACAATAAGCAAATGCCCTGTAATTCTAGCGGGGTCTACTGTGCCATCCATAATTGAGGTTGCAGAGATGAAGCGAGAGTCCCTTGTAGGTGTAAGGTACGGCCAAACACGGCCACTATCATCCGTGCTTATTTTTTGACCTCCAAGAATAACTTCTTCTATGCCTGCTATGTTAGATCTAATTGCATAGCTATCTCCACCAAGGGCAACTCTTAGCAATTCAGGTGCTAAAGATAGTCGAAGAATGTTTCTTATTCTTGAGACTAAGGGTACACGACGATAAATACCATCTGCATCCGGTTCCACACTAAAGAGGCCAAAGCCTGCCGCAGCATTTTCTAATACTTCCATGTTTCGAACAATGTCAGGAAAATCACGAAGATATTGCTTTGGATCCTCACCTAAAGTTGCAAACCCAACATCTTTGAGTTCGCGTGCTTTATCATTTTTATCTCTGGGATTCCGAACACTGGTTTCACCAAGTATTACGGGATGTTGTTTCATGGCATTTGCCATTACAGTTTCATTGTCAGGCAATGTTTTGAGTTTGGTACGCGTGTCTTGCTCAAAATAAGGGCTGCTATCTGCAATTAGGCTGGGTGAGAAACGATCTGGTTCTGCAAAAACCATATCAAAAGCAGTAACGGCACCGCCACGTTGAGCAATTCCTGTTATCAATTCAGCTATCTTGGTTCTCGGCCATGGCCATTGACCTTGGGCGCGGAGTGATGCTTCATCGATGTCGACAATGGTGACCGGTTGCGTGGTATATTCACGCGGCTTGGTGCGTTGCATGAAATCAAAGCCCTGAAGGCGGGTT
>CAZXZQ010000085.1:0-9375 GCA_964645215.1 uncultured Rhizobiaceae bacterium
CCACACTTTCAGGATGACATACTTTGGACATCAGTAACGGACGCCGCGGATAATACTTCTTTTGTGCCGCCGCCCAAGGGTCAATCGTGCGCAATTCTTTCAAATAGTAATGCACTCCCTCAAGAGAAAAACCTACTATAAGTGGGGAATGATGCTGTTGAACTAGCGCATTGTCATCTACAATTTGGCAGGTTTTTCCATCCCTTAATGTAATGATTGCAGCCTTAGCGGGGGTAGTTTTTATAATATACTGAAGAACACTTTCCCACTCTTCAGGTAGACGGATAGCACGGAATGTAAGATCAATAATTCTTTGGTCAACAGAAGTCATTAATAATTACTCTAAATATCAGTGACATATTCTAATTCAATTTCGCCAAATTTGTGAAACTTTTCGGTAAAAACTTTGTGTCCAGCACACCCTATAAACAATCAGTTTATTGTATTAACGCTGCATATATTGGACAAACTCATCTTGAAGTAGAATCTGAATCATTTGAAATTAAAAGCTTAGCTTATTCTTTTAAAGAAACTCCAGAATTGTCGATTTACCAAGATGAATTTTGTCCTTGGGTTTTAGTCGCATGTATTTGTTAAGTGGCACTTTATGGCCATTCAATCTTGTACCAAACCTTGAACCTTTCTGATTTGGAATGCCATCCTGAATAATATACTCACCCTTGTACCGCTGGATATGACAATGCCTGTTTGAAATACTTTGATCACCTTCCAAGCTTAGATCAACATCCTTTCCTCTACCGATCTCAAAATATCGTTTTTGACCGAATGTCTGGCTCATATCGACTGTCTGTCCTGAATTTAATCCGGCTATCACAGAAAGAATACCTTTAGGTGCAGCTTGAGCTTTTACGCTTGGTTTGGAACTTGGCGGCCTCGATCTATTTCCTTTCGCCAAGCTGGCTTTAGCATCCTCAGCCGTTGAGCCTAGCCAATCTGAATAAATGCAACACTCATCTGCACGGTTATAAGACGCTACGCGATTGGGGTTGAGTGTCGGTAAGCCAAGTGTCTTTATTTGCCTCTTCAAGCGAAGGCGTCTGGCTTTAATTGGTGGTTTTTTTCTTGTTGAGCTATCAAGCAAGTTAAGGCCAGATATTACCCTGCCTAAAGAAGCATTCACGCCAAAGTATTCACTCACCTGGAAATATACAAACAAAATTATACCAAAGAAAAGAACCGGTGCTGATGTGTCGGCCAATGCCAAATTGTCAGGGCTGACATAGTTGCGCCAAGGAAGAGCCATAAAACCAGGTAATACGAAAGCAAAGATTAGACCAATAATAGAAAGATCTATTGAAAACGATGCAAGTCCCAGCCTTGCAATGGCCTTTTCTCTAATTTCATCTTCTCTCAAGTTTTCTTTACCCATTCAAATCTCCAATTTTCAACATAACTGAAAGGACACTGGCTCCCAAGAATGTAAGAATGAGATTGACCCTTGTCAGTTGAATTTGAGTTATTTCTTTTTGAGTAAGTTTGAATTGGGTTTTAGCAATAAACACAAATATTGCTGCAGCTACTAAAGTCAGCAAACACGAATAAAAATCAGATATTGGTTGCCGTTCATTTTTTATGATCGTGTAGAAATTTTCAGTCCAGGCAGAAATAAACAAAGCACTTAAAGCTGTAAGAATATAGGCAAAGATATTTTTTACCTCCCCTTGCTTTCTGGTAAGTATCAATAGAATTAAAATGCAAAACCAGGAAACACACGCCGTAAAAATCAAATAAACTAAGAACTGGCCCTGAGGCGATCCATTCATACTATCCACAATAGTTGAGAAAATCCCATTGTTTATTGATGGAGAAGTGGTCCCTCCTAAATTCCCAAAATCTCCCAAAACAGGTTCAATAAATTTTTCATACACATCATGGCAGGCAATAGCACCTCCTATGAGCGCACCAAAAAATTGCAGTGGTGTTAGACCAAACTTTCCTAAGAACTTTTGAATTTCCTTAGATGCGTTAGAAAAAAAACCATCTTCTGTTCGTGGTAGATACTTTAAAAATGTATTAAAGCTATTCGTTCCGCTCCCCGATATCCTACCTTTAGTAGCCCGTTGCTGATTTCTGTTTATGTAAGGCGGTTTACCCATCCATTCCTCCGTCCCCCATCGGTTGAGACTGCCTAATTACACCATAATTTTGCTTTCGCCTAGTAACACTGAATGCTTGCGCTGCCATCAGGTGTGTTAAGATCGATTGCGCATTGTTCGTTATTGCTTGCAATCTGAAATGTACCTTCACGCTTGAAATGTTTCCAGTCTTTCTGCTTTTGCGCTTCCTTGATATGCACATAGCTGAAGTCATAATTACCCTGAACGCAAGAACCAGTGAAGTAAGCTGTTGTATCCCCATTATCCATCATAATCGTTCCATCAGGTGGCGTAATATTAAAGTGGTTTATTGGATTTTCGCCATTAGGAAACGAGAAGGAAACATATAGGTCTTGGCGGCAACTTTCTTCAATCGCACTGTTGTTGAAACTTGCGAGCGGATCAAGTGATGCATTCACAATTTCTGCAACCTCTTGCGGCGCTTCTTCTTGCCCCGTTGTAGAAACTGCAACTTCTGATTGAACAGAATCTGGTGCCTCTTCAATAACAGCCAGAGGTGCATCTTCGCTCAACTCTGTCTTTTGAATAGGCTCCGCTTCTACTTCTTTTGGTTGATCATTTATAGCAAGCCTTGTGCTTTCTTCTTTCGCTTCTGCGATCACGACCCGACCACTCTCAACAACGCTCTCTTCTGTATTAGCTGCTTCAACCTTCGGTGTTGATGTTTCTGTTTTGGTAGGCGAAACTTCTTCAGAAATCACAACACGTCCTTGCGCATTTGAAGCTTTATCATCATTGATATCATTTGAAGCAATCAAAGTTTTAGGCGCATTTTGCTCAACTCCTACTAATTTTGCCAAAATATCCAAATGTTGATCTGCCTTGTTTTTCCAAGAAGTTGCGAGCTCAACGGAGGAGAAATCATCTCTTGTGTTTAATATGGTGGGCTTGGCAGAATGGCTCTCCTTATAGGAAAACTGTATCCAACTCTCTGATAAATCGTGTGCTGCCACTTCAATATTTGTTAGTGAGCCAACAATCGTATCTTTCTTGTTGGTGTATTGATCGAATAGTTCCAGTTTGATAGTTCCATCCGGCAACATTTCTGCATCTGTTACGATTGCTTGACTACCAGTTTTTAGAAAGTCTTCCGTGAACTTATTGAATTGCGAAGATGCCAGCCGGAATTGTGCAATAACAGGACCGGTATGTACCTTTTGCGGCTTTTGTGTAATTTCATTGGCCTGTGTATTTGTTGCGACGGCCTCAACAGGCTTGGATTCTCCAAAATTATTTAGAGAAGCTACACGTGTATAGCCTTTTTCATCTGCCTTTTTAAACAGAAGGTATCTTTGTTCTGCATTGAGGTAGCCAGTTTCGGCAACATTAATTGACTTTTGAAAAGCGCGTACTGCTTTACGACTACCTCTGCCATAATCTCCATCAACTTTTAATGAATAAAGTCCTAGGGTTTTAAGTGCTGACTGGATATCTTTCACATCATCTTTTACACGCTTGGAAAATTCTGATCGTTGCTTCTTTGAAATCTTTCTACCTGGTGAGCTTACAATCCGTTTTTTGTTACAGCGCGTACATCCTGACCAGTTGAGCTCACGCCCATAGCTTTTGGCAATATCCTTGGTAAATATTCGTGGTGCCGCCGCCAAGGTAACACCTAATATTGCAGCGCCTCTCGAACCTTTGGAGATCCCGTATACGGCAAGACCCGCACCTACGAGCTGCAAAACCTTTTTATTTCCACCTTTTTTGATCGTACGACTTACTTTCTTTCTCGTCTTGCGAATACCTTTTTTGAGTTTCCGCGAAAAATTTTTAAATCCCTTTTTCAAATTTTGCGCTTCTGCAGGTTGAGTCAGCAATGCCATGGTTGCAGGTGTTATCACCCCCGCGGCTGTAAGCGGCATGGCTAGCGAAATACTCAAGGCAACAGTCGAAAACAATTTTGTGATTTTCATAACACTCTCCCTACACAGAATGAACCCGGGCACTCCCCCTCAGGTGTTTTTTAAGATCTATTATAGGTTAGCCTGTCATGAACAATACAGTAAATAAAAAAAATCAATTTTCATGAAAATTTTATAATCCCGATATCTGTATTAAAAATTGCTTGATCTTTTTAATTACAACAACCTATTCTATGCCTTGAATATTTATGATCTTTTGTGGGTTTTCCTAGAATTATGGCATCAAGAAACGCGCTCACACCTGGTACACTACTTCGTCAGTACAAAATTAAAAACGTCTTAGGACAGGGTGGCTTTGGAATAACATATCTGGCACATGATCAAGATCTTGATCGCGAAGTGGCTATCAAAGAATGTTACCCACGGGATTTTGTGGAGCGTGAAGGTACGAGTGTCGTCGCAACAAGCTCGCGTGAGAAGACAGATTTCACATGGGCACTAGACAAGTTTGTTGACGAAGCAACAACGCTTGCAAAATTCAAACATCCCGGCATTGTTCAAATTCTGCAAATTTTAAAGGAGGAAAACGGTACAGCATATATCGTCCTTGAATATGTAGAAGGTAAGTCTTTGAGTGAGTGGTTGAAGGGACGAAACAAACCTCCAAATGAAAAAGAACTGCAGGAGATCATAAAGCCAATTTTTGAAGCTCTTCAGGCAGTTCATGAAAAAAATTATGCGCATCGTGATATCGCTCCGGACAATATTTTTATACGTCCCAACGGAGACGCTGTATTGCTCGATTTTGGTGCTGCCAAACAAATTATAGGGCAATATAGCCGTACCATGAATTTGATTGTGAAAGATGGTTACTCAGCTCCTGAACAATATTATACCGAAGGTAAACAGGGGCCTTGGACAGATGTGTATGCGCTATCAGCCACACTTTACAGAATTATATCTGGTAAGCGCCCGGTAGATGCAATGGCTCGTCAGGATGCCAAGAGCAATGAAGAGCCTGATCCTTTGCCTAATCTGACTAGCATCGACATTGAAGGATATTCAAAATCATTTCTTGAGAGTGTGATGTCGGGCATGACAGTAACCGCCAAAAATCGACCACAATCATTGGATGCGTTGCGTGAGAAAATACTTGGTTCAAGAAGCGGAGTTATAGTTACTAATAATACCGATGACGGCAATAGTAACAAAAAATCTAACCCTCTAGCCAAATATCTTGTTGCAGCAACAATGCTTCTCAGTTTAGCAGGAGCAAGCGGTTATTTATATTATCAGCATTTAGAAGACCAAAAAATACTAGCCGAGCAGGCACGTCAGAAGGCCGAACTAAATGCTTGGGAAGTCGCAGAGGCAAGCGACACGCGTAATGGCTATGAGAATTTTATGTCCGCTTGGCCCACGTCAAACTATTCATCGCTAGCGCAATTAGCTCTAGAGAAATTATCAAAAACATGGACAAAAGTAATTAAGAACGATGGCTCGCAAAAGGCGACATCAGTTGCAACAAACAATGAGAGAGCCGTTGTGGCTGGTTGGACATCGTCGGGTACAGGGCCCAATATTCAGTCGTTAGTTTATGCATTCAGCTTAAGTGGTAAACAGAAATGGCAAGCAGAATACGGTGATGTTGGCAATGAAATCATTGAGGACGTTTTGTTGCAGGACGACAATAGTGTCCTTGTCGTAGGGCATCACCGTCTTTCACCATCAAAACCACTGATAGGGTTCATCATTTCATATTCGCCAAGTGGAGAAATTCAATGGCAGCAACGTTTTGAGGTCAAGGGGCTTAAGCCTGTTAGAGTATCACCACTTCCAAATGGCAATTTAATTATTGCTGGTACTATACAGGAAAGTGATAACACGTCGTCTGGCTGGATTGCCGAGTTGAATGCCTCCGGTGAAATCGTAAAAACATCAAAGGTTCAAAATACACAGAGCCACGAAATAAGTGATTTCCAAGTCTTGCAAGACGGAAACTTAGCAGCTGTAGGGAATATTCTGCCTGCAGGGCGTAACGATAAGAATTTCTGGTTTGCTCGTATGACTAAGTCTGGTGAAATCATCACCGAGAGAAACGCTGGTGGCCCAAAGCTTGATACTTATAATGCTGTTGCACTTAATAACACCGGGGAACTTATCACGGTCGGGGAATCTCGAAGTTTCAGTAAGGATAATCTCGATGCTATTGCGGTGCGTGTTGCCAGCAATAACAAAATGACACCAAAGCCAATGCTTCTTAAAAAAGATGATCAATTGGTTGATGTGGCCGCATCAAATTCAAAAGATGTTTTCTTGGCTGGTACGACCAATTCGCTTGGTAGCGGAAAGTCTGACGGTTGGTTGATGAAATATGATCTGGAACTCAAGAAATTACATTGGCAACGCGTCATAGGAGCAGATGGTTGGGATGCTATATCTAGTGTTTCAGTCATGGAGGACGGCTCTGCTCTGATTGTTGGCAATACTGATATTCTTGGAGGCGGTAGCTCAGATATTATGATTGTACGAATTGATAAAGATGGAAATTACGAAGCATTACCAAAATAGTGAGGGAAACAGATGGGTAGAGTGACAAAATTATGGGCTACGTTACAGAGACAATTCTTTAACGAGGCTAAGAATTGGCAGAAGGAGCTATTTTTTCTGAGATCAGCACAAGCTTTTGCCTTCGTTGGAGGATTACTTGTTGCCATGATTGGCTCGACGCAAGTCATTGCGCAAGACGGAAGTTTACAATGTACTGGCAATGAATCTGAAGAGACGATGAGCTGTGATTTTCGACTTGCTGAAAACACGAGGCTTAATGCGTATACATTACTCATAAACGGTAAGCCACCGTCTGAAAAATCTGAGTTCACACCTTATCGACGTAATTCACCGGTTTCTGCCTGGTTGTTCATGCTTGACCGAACAGACCCGGCGAGACAGCAGACTGTGAACGACGGTAAGGAAATGGTTGAGCGGTTGCTTCAAAATTCAAATGAGAAGCGCCTCATGGGTGTAGCAACATTTACAGACGAACTGAGAATGGAATTACCCGTCGCAGCAAGCCATGTTCAAGTTTCTGAACGTTTAGGTGCAATTAAAGCAGATGGTTTAGCGACACAGTTCTTCTCCAGTGTTGTGGAGGCAATCAATGTTTTAGAAAAAATACAAGCAGACCGGAAAGGATTAGTTATCCTATCCGATGGTAAAGCAGAAGATACAGCGTTTTCATATGAAGATGTTGTCAAGGCAGCTAAGGAGGCTAGCGTCACCGTCATTGGAATGGGCTATGCTCAAAGTGCCGGCGATACACCTGCATTACAAGGCATTCGACGTTTGTCGATTGATACAGGCGGCGCATACTCTCAAATAATTATTGGACAGCAAGATTTTGATGAAACCTTTATTAATGGTTTTGTTGGAACGTTGGAAAATGGAGGCGTTATCAATGCAAGTCTTAAAGATGTTGTTATGCCAGTTGATGTTTCACTCTCCCTTGAAACGACATCAGGTGAGGTAATTACGCTCAAAGAAACATTTGACCGAATCGGCTTATTTGGAAGAGATTTGGACATTCCTCTGATTGCGCGGATCTATTCGATTTTTGGTGCTGACCAGTCAGATTGGGCAAAGGAAAATCAACCTATTGCTTGGCTGCTTCCTATCATTGTGCTTCTTTTATTACTGGGTTTCTTGGGCTTCTTTATTCTTGCACGTCGCCAGCCGGTTAACACAGAAGGTTATATTGATGAACCCTTGCAATCAGTATTGACAGCTGATGGGGAAGATGTGGCAATCGCACCGCCGCAGCCTCTTATTGAAGATGGCACAGAACAGCCAGAAATTGTTGACCCTGAAATTGAAGAAGAGGATTATGGTCTTTTTGAAGTGGTTGGAAATGAAGGTACAACATATCCAATTATGGCTATGTCTGCCTCTATAGGTCGACACACCGATAATGACATCCGACTTGCCAACACATCAGTTCACCGTCATCACGCGCATATCCACGTGTCGCAAGATGGTGCGGTAACAATACAAGACTTAGGATATGAAAATGGCGTCTTAGTGAACGATGAAAAGGTTGAAAAAACAATTTTACAGTTTGGTGATATCGTTGAATTGGGCGAGGTCAGACTTCGCTTTGTAAAACAATAATGGAACAGGCCTTTGGGCTGGATTGGAGTGAACCATGAGTGATGAGGAAGAAACACGTATCGTGCGGCATCCACGCAGTACGTCGGGTGATAAAGACAGTACATCAAATGTTAGAAGCATTAGGCGCGGGGAAGCGGAAACGCATTCAGATAATGATGATGTACCAACGCGGCGCATGTCAGGCTATAGCAAGGATGCTGATATGCAAGATGAAGCAGCGGTAGCTTCAGAGTTGACTGTAGGATGGCTTGTTGTGATTGAGGGGCCGGGAAAAGGCTGTTCTCGGGAAGTTTATTACGGCATGAATGGTATCGGACGTGGCGAAGGCGAGCGTGTGCCGATTGATTTTGGTGATGAAGCGATTTCCCGCGAAGCACATATTTTTGTCGTTTATGATGACCAAGAAAACACATTTTTTGTGCAACATGGCGGCAAATCCAATTTGGTTCGCCTGAATGGCGAATTGTTGTTGGATGCTATGCAGCTTACAGCCAGAGACATAATTGAGATAGGCAAAACAAAATTGAAATTTATTCCACTTTGCGACAAAAATTTTAGTTGGGAAACGACCGCCTCTTGACCGGTTTTAATATTTCGCTTGCAGGTGAACAGATAGTTGGTAAGCGATCGCGTCAGGAAGATGCGTTTCGTGTTATTCAACAGCCTGAAGAAAATTCTATCGTCTGCATCCTCGCTGATGGCATGGGTGGCCATAAAGGTGGCAACGTCGCTGCGAACCTTGCTGCAGACGTGTTTGCGGATGAAATTTCTGCAAAAAATCCACCCTATAATCGCCAGTTTGCCAATCTTTTAGATCAAGCAAACAAGGCATTGGAATCTCAAATCCAAAGTGATCCGGACTTATTTGATATGGGTACGACCCTTGTTTGTGCGGAAATTAGAGAAGATCAACTATATTGGGTAAGCGTTGGGGATTCTCTTCTTCTTCACTTCAGTAATGGAAAATTAAACCGACTGAACGCTGATCATTCCATGGCTGCAAAACTCGATAAAGCAGCAGAACGTGGTGATATTACATGGGAAGAAGCTAAAAACTCTAGATCAAGAAGTGCTTTGCTATCTGCCTTAACGGGTGAACCTATTAGCAGGGTCGATATCAGTCGGATGCCAATTCAACTTAGGTATGATGATTTATTACTGCTTGCCTCAGATGGCATAAAAACATTGCATGAAGCCGAACTGAT
>CAZXZQ010000086.1:0-9327 GCA_964645215.1 uncultured Rhizobiaceae bacterium
GATCATTGAAACTAGTGAGACACTGCTGCTTCGGATTCTACTGGTCGACCACCGGGATCGTTGCGTGAATCTGCATGCGCTTCAAAAAGCTGACTGACAAACTGAATCAGCATGGTGATGGCAAACACGCCCAGAAAAGCGGCCATTTGATATTTGATAAACATACCAACGGAGCCGGTTTGCGTAACTTCAAAGTTAGCAACAGGGCTATTGATGATCGATGTCTTGCCGTCAAAACCGATATAAATAATTACCCAGCATGTTGTAATACCGAGTAGCAGTGTACCAATGCCGTTCACATAACCACGCGTTTTATTTTTAAAGCCTGCATAAAAAACATCCACGCGAACATGGCCCTCTTCGTAGAGCGTGTAAGCAGATGAAAAGAGGAATAAGGCCGCATACCAGTAACGCACGAGATCAGACATAAAAGCTTGTTCGTATGAGAATACAAACCGTGAAATAACGATGAGAAGTTCTGCGCCAACAATTAAAAGCGCAAGCCATAGAAACCCTAGCGTTCTCGTAAACGCTGCGAGTATGAAGCTAAAGATGATTAGAGGAACATGGATGTATGCACCGACGAATTGCGGCCTGATTAATTCTTTTGAGAATTCTTCAGAGAAAAAGATTTGACTGAGATTTTCAGTACGCATGAAGGCAATGGTCATATCAACAATGCCAATTAGAAGTACGGCCCAGAACCCTGCCCTAATGAGATAAACATTAAACCTGTGTATCAAGTCGGCATCTTCGCGGAGCGACTTTGATTTAGTTTTCATGACATAGAAAATGCCTGCTGCAATCGCAACAGCATACAAAATGATCATTATGACATTACCGGTGGCGAGCCTTGGAATATCGTGGGCAATATTCAAATAATTCGCGATTAGGAACGCCCCTAAAAGGGTCAACATTAGCCACCCGAAAGAGCGCGTAATTATAGCGGGGTTACCGCTGTTTGCAGCTTCTGACACAAAATCTCCCCCCGTGCTCAATAAGGCACGATCTAATTCGATATACTATTCTTCTTATTATGTAAAAAAGGACGGGACAAGTGTCCCGCCCTTCATTTTTAAGTGACTTAGAATTAGCCTAGGCCAAGAACGCGGTTACGCTGGTTCACGAATGTTCCTTCGAACTTCGCCATCATGTCACCAATCTCGCGAAGTTTACCTTGGAACTGATCATCGATTTTTGCAGCAAGTGCAGAGTGATCACGTGTTTCCTGGAATACTTCAGCAGCAGCAACACCCATTGCATCCCATACGTCGTCGTTAAACGCGCGTACTTGAACGCCGTGGTCATTCACAAGTTTGCCTAGGAATTCACCGTTAAGCGCAACAGTTTCTTCGAACTGAGCAGCGTGCTCTTCATTACAGCAAGCTTCGATAACAGATTTCTCGTAGTCAGTAAGACCATCCCAGAATGCTTTGTTCATGCCGAATGCAAGACCACCACCTGGCTCATGCATACCACCAGTGTAGTAGAATTTAGCAGCTTCGTAGAACTTCATGAAGAAGTCATTGTACGGGCCAACCCACTCTGTCGCGTCGATAGCACCAGAAACAAGGTTTTCATAGATCTGACCACCTGGAAGTGAAACAGTTGAAGCACCAAGCTTAGATAGTACTGAACCACCAAGACCAGGAATACGCATTTTAAGACCTTTAAAGTCTTCTGCAGATTCAATTTCTTTGTTGAACCAGCCACCAGCCTGTGTACCAGTAGCACCACAAGTAAGAGCTTTAAGTCCGAACTCACCAGAAATTTCGTCCCATAGCGCTTGACCGCCACCGAACTTGATCCATGCGTTCCACTCAACAGTTGTCATACCGAACGGTACAGATGTGAAGTACGCGAAACCAGGGTGCTTACCAACCCAGTAGTAGTCAGCAGCGATGTATGCTTGTGAGTTGCCTGAAGCAACTTCGTCAAACACATCAAAAGCACCAACGCGTTCGCCAGCAGCGAAGTAGTTCACTTTGATAGCGCCGTTTGAAACTTGTTCAATACGTGCAGCCAAACGCTGAGCTGAGACGCCCAAGCCTGGGAAGTCACGTGGCCATGTTGACACGATTGTCAATTCTTTAGTTGCTTGCGCAATAGCTGGCGCAGCAATTGTAGTCGCAGCTGCACCTGTTACGGCAGCTCCTGTGAGAAACTTACGTCTATCCATATGGATATCTCCTCCTTAGATTTATATTTCCAACACATAAAAAATTTTATGCTGGGCGATAAGAGTAACAGCCATATGAAATATAGCAATCCCCTCGCCGCTATAAAGCTCAGGAAGCCCCTAGCTTGCAATTCGTTTAAGTACGCAATGGAATAGGTAGTAATACGTATATTATACTTTATGCTAAGAAAAATATGCTATAAGGCTTCAGAATTGGTTGTATCTATGCAACTCGTAAAACAATTTAGAAGTTAAGTGATCACCATGAATTTTAGAACGAAGCTGCTCTTAATTACGATATTACCAGTCATCATAATTTCCGCCGCCGCCCTAATTTTGATTGATTCCCAGTCAAGGAAACTCGCTGAAGACCAAGGCCTTGCTGTGGAGTTGATGATACGACAATCAAAACAAACGGAACTTGAGAATTATATCAAACTAGCTCGTACGGCAATCGAACCATTTTACCAATGGGACAATGTATCTAGGTTGCAGGCTCAAAAACAGGTTGCGGATGTTATCACTCGGATGACGTATGGTACTGATGGGTATTTCTTCATTTCAAATATAGATGGAACCGTATTGAATAACCCTATTTTGTCAGAATTGGATTTGGCAAAAAAATTACCAAATTTTGCAAGTGAAGTGAAAGTTCTTACGCAGAATTTTGATGACACCACCCACCGTAATGGCGAACCGTATCAATATATCTGGAACAAACCTTCAACTCAGCAAAGCGCAGAAAAGATCGGGCAATCTGTATTTCTTGATAATTGGAATTGGGTGATTGGTTCCGGCCTTTATATGGATGACATCACTGCACAAATTGGATCAATCCAAAATACGCTGGATGAAAATGTGAAACAAACGCGCGTAGTTTTGTTGACCCTCGCAATTAGTGCCGTACTCATTACCAGCCTACTCTTTGCGTTTGTACGCTTCTCCGAACAAAGAATTGCGGATGCTCGTTTGAAAATGCTTGCCAGCGAGATCGTTAATGCTCAAGAAAATGAACGCAAGCGCGTGTCAACAGAACTACACGATGGCATTTCGCAATTACTTGTCTCAGCCGGCTATAATTTGGATATTGCAGCAAGCAAATTGTCAGATAAATCCCCAACTAAAACTTCAATAATCAAATCAATGGAAACAATCTCAGGTGCCATATCAGAAATTAGACGAATTTCTATCGCACTACGCCCATCTGTGCTTGACGATGTTGGGCTTGCAGCGGCAATAAAAAGCCTTGGGACTGATTTTCAAACGCAAACTGGCATTAAGACCGAAATCAAAGCTGAAAACGTAGGTGATACACTTGATGACAGAGAAAAAACCACTCTTTATCGTATAGCGCAGGAAGCCATGGCGAATGTTGCCAAGCATGCAAATGCAACGACTGTAAAACTGGAACTATCCAAATCATTGAATGGCGTATCACTCAAAATTTCGGATAATGGAAATGGATTTAGCAAGCCTGCAATGAAAGAAACTATTAAAGGAATGGGCTTACATAATATGGAAGAACGTGTTGAAAGCCATGGCGGTACCATCAAAATTACGAATAAACGCCCATCCGGCGTTCAGGTTGATGTATTCTTGAAAGGTAATAAATTGAGAGACACTAAAAAAGCAGTTGAACTGGAAGGTGCATAAACATGTCTGCCAATCAACCAATTCGTATATTAATAGCAGACGACCATGATCTTGTTCGCGAAGGCATTACAGCACGCTTGAGCATATCTGAAGAAATGGAAATTTGTGGTGAAGCAGCAAATGGCAATGAAACATTGCAATTGGCCGCAACTTGCAACGCTGATATTATATTTCTGGATATTTCCATGCCAGATATGACCGGGCTGGAAGTTGCCAAACTATTACTGCAGGAAGACCCGAGCCGCAAAATCATTTTCCTATCTATTTATGATAATCCTGAATACGTTCATGAAGCATTGCGCATCGGCGCAAAAGGTTATCTGCTAAAAGATATTTCACGCGAGGAAATGATACTTGCCGTTAAAGCCATACACAATGGCGGCACATACCTTGGATCAAAAGTATCCCAATTGTTTGGAAAAGCACCTCTTATCGATGGAGCTAAGCCTTGCAAATACAAATTGTCTGATAGGGAACGTGAAATTCTACTTGAAATCGCAAGAGGTGAGTCAAACAAATCAATCGCGGAGAAACTAAATATATCCGTTAGAACCGTGGAAAGCCACAGACTGGCAATTCGAGAAAAAACCGGTGGCGGAAATGCGGCCGATCTCGCCCGCATCGCTGATGAAATTGGAATAGTCTAAATTTAGACTATTACGCGTTTTCACTTTCTATTGCAGATTGCGCTGCTGCCAGTCTTGCAATTGGTACTCGGAACGGAGAACAGGACACATAGTTTAGGCCAATCGATTCACAGAACTTAATTGAGTCTGGATCACCGCCATGTTCTCCACAGATACCAAGCTTAATGCCGGCTCTTACAGAACGCCCTCTTTCAGCCGCGATAGAAACAAGTTCGCCTACCCCATCAACATCCAAGGAAACGAATGGGTCTTTTTCGATTAAACCCTTTGCCTCATAAGGTGTCAGGAATGTTGCGGCATCATCTCTCGAAATACCAAACGTTGTTTGCGTCAAATCATTGGTGCCAAAAGAGAAGAATTCTGCACTCTCGGCAATGTCTGCTGCGCGAAGAGCCGCACGCGGTAGTTCAATCATAGTACCTGTTAAGTACTTAACTGTTTTACCTTTTTCCTCAAAAACTGCCTGAGCAGTCGCATCAATACGTTCTTTTACAAATTCAAGTTCTTTACGGTCACCCACAAGCGGCACCATAATCTCAACTTCCACGGCAGAGCCTGATTTTGCTTCTGCTTCAATCGCTGCTTCAATGATGGCACGTACCTGCATTTCTGCAATTTCTGGGTAAGATATTGCAAGTCGACACCCTCTGTGACCCAGCATTGGATTAGCTTCTTGAAGAGAAATATTACGTTGACGCAGTTTTTCTGCATCAACGCCCATTGCATTTGCAACTTCTTGGATATCCTTCTCAGTATGCGGAAGGAACTCATGTAATGGTGGATCTAGCAACCGAATTGTAATCGGCAAGCCTGCCATGATTTCAAACAGCTCGATAAAGTCAGAGCGCTGCATCGGCAAGAGCTTGTCTAATGCTACTCTACGGTCTGCTTCATTGTCAGATAAAATCATCTCACGCGCAGCAATAATACGCTCACCGTCAAAGAACATGTGTTCGGTACGACAAAGGCCAATGCCTTCTGCCCCAAATGAACGCGCTGATTTTGCGTCAGCTGGTGTCTCAGCATTGGTTCTGACTTTCATGCGACGAAGCTTGTCTGCCCATGCCATGAGTGCACCAAATGAACCAGAAAGTTCTGGGCGCTGCATTGCAACCTGGCCTAGCAAAACCTGACCGGTAGAACCGTCAATGGTAATCACCTCGCCTTTTTCAAACGTATGGCCCGGCACGCGCAATTGTTGATTTTGATAATCAATACGAATTCCGCCAGCGCCAGATACACAGGGTTTACCCATGCCACGCGCAACAACAGCCGCATGTGATGTCATGCCACCACGTGCTGTCAAAATACCTTCTGCCGCATACATGCCGTGGATATCTTCAGGGCTTGTTTCTGTGCGAACAAGAATGGTTTGTTTGCCTTCGCTCTTTAGCTTCTCAGCATCTTCTGAATTAAACACAATCTCCCCAGTCGCAGCGCCAGGAGACGCCGGTAAACCTTGTGCAATAATTGTTTTTTCCGCATCAGGGTCAATGGTTGGGTGTAAAAGCTGGTCGAGCGAAGAAGGCTCTACACGCATCACGGCTTCTTGCTCTGTGATAACGCCCTCACCTGCCATTTCAACAGCAATACGCAAAGCAGCTTTTGCAGTGCGTTTGCCGGAACGGGTTTGCAACATCCAAAGCTTGCCACGCTCGATTGTGAACTCAAGGTCCTGCATATCCTTGTAATGCGCTTCAAGCTTGTTTGCTGTTTCCACAAATTCTGTAAACGCTTCCGGCATAATCGCTTCTAGCGATGCTGCATCAGAACCGGCCGCAATACGCGCTTCTTCGGTCAGATCCTGCGGTGTGCGAATGCCTGCAACCACATCCTCGCCCTGTGCATTTACAAGGAACTCGCCATATAATTTGTTTTCACCGGTAGATGGATTACGTGTAAAGGCAACGCCTGTTGCGGAGCTTTCCCCCATATTGCCAAAGACCATTGCTTGAATGTTTACCGCTGTTCCCCATTCCTGAGGAATATTATGTAGCTTGCGATACGTTTTTGCACGCGCGTTCATCCATGATGAAAATACAGCGCCTACAGCACCCCATAGTTGCTCATTTGCATCTTGGGGAAATGGCTTATTAAGAACCTCTTCAACCTTACCAAGATAGCGCGCTACCAGACCTTTCCAATCATCAGCAGAAAGCTCTGTGTCTTCCTGATAACCGTTGGCATCTTTTACATCTTCAAGAATTTCTTCAAACTCATGATGTTCGACACCTAATACAACGTCAGAATACATCTGGATAAAACGACGGTAACTGTCCCAAGCAAAACGTTCGTCATTGGCTTCAGCAGCCATGGCAGTAACTGTTTCATTATTAAGACCAAGATTAAGAACTGTGTCCATCATGCCAGGCATGGATGCGCGTGCGCCAGAACGTACGGACACAAGCAATGGAGAAACTGCGTCACCAAACTTACGTCCAGTTGCTGTCTCAATTGTGCCAAGTGCTAATACAACTTCTTGAGCAAGACTTTCAGGGTATCTCTCCCCATTGGCATAATACCAATTGCAAGCTTCTGTTGTAATCGTGAAGCCTGGAGGCACAGGTAAACCCAGTGAACTCATCTCAGCAAGATTTGCGCCCTTCCCCCCAAGAAGGTTTTTCATTCCTGATTCACCTTCTGCTGAACCATTGCCGAAAGTGTATACCCATTTTTCCATTCGTATTTCTCCAACTAAACGTTAAAGGGGAAGCATTGTGAAACGCTGATAGTAAATAGGTTTCATCTTTGCAAGTAGTTATGCAACTTTATACAGAATGTCACACCAGCCATGCAAAAATTACATGGCTAATATTGGCCTATCAACCTTTGATTGAGGCTAAGAGCGTTTCGCCTAATTTAGCGGGTGATGGTGAAACTTTAATGCCTGCAGCTTCCATAGCCTCGATCTTGTCTTCAGCGCCACCTTTGCCGCCAGAAATAACAGCACCAGCATGGCCCATTGTGCGACCTGGAGGCGCTGTACGACCAGCAATGAACCCGGCCATTGGTTTAGAACGGCCTTTCTTTGCTTCATCAGCGATGAATTCTGCAGCTTCTTCTTCAGCAGAACCGCCAATTTCACCAATCATGATGATGCTTTCAGTTTCATCGTCCGCAAGGAACATTTCCAATACGTCAATAAACTCTGTGCCCTTAACTGGATCGCCACCAATGCCAACAGCGGTTGTTTGACCAAGGCCTGCATTTGTCGTTTGGAAGACAGCTTCATAGGTAAGCGTACCGGAACGAGATACAACGCCCACAGAGCCTTTTTTGAAGATCGAACCTGGCATGATGCCAATTTTACACTGTTCTGGCGTTAGAAGGCCCGGACAGTTTGGCCCCAACAAACGAGAGTTTGATTTCTCAAGCTTTGCTTTCACCTTCACCATGTCCATTACTGGAACACCTTCTGTGATACAGACGATTAAAGGAATTTCAGCATCAATCGCTTCGATGATTGCACCCGCAGCGCCTGCCGGTGGAACATAGACAACAGATGCATTCGCGCCTGTCTTTTCTTTACCTTCTGCAACAGTTGTAAAGATCGGAAGTTCTTCACCGCCTGATCCGGTCCAATTTTGACCACCCTTTTTTGGGTGCGTACCGCCCACCATTTGTGTTCCAAAATAACCAAGTGATTGCTCGGTATGGAAGGACCCGGTATTGCCTGTAAGGCCTTGAACGAGGATTTTGGTGTCGCGGTCAATGAGAATGGACATATTGTATTTTTCCGTTTGATATTTAAAAACTTAATGGCAGCATTGAACAGGAAATTCAACAACCACCGATGATTGGTATTTGTCAGATCATTCCTTGGAAAGAATGGTTACGTTTAAAAGGTTTGCCTTTTTGAATTTGTCTGCTTTCATGAAGAGAAAGACTTTGAAATCCTCATTGCCACCAGACCAAGTTGTGGTGAGCAAGGTGCCATCATCCACATCTGTACTGTTTGGCTCTTTGCGTGCGAGCGCATTCATGCGTTCTTGTACGACGCTGGCTTCGTCTTGGCCATCTAGAATAAGCGTACAGGCCGTGGTTATACCGTCTGCAAATTCCGGGAAACTCTTTTGAAATGTTTCGCTTGGCTTTGACTGAACCACACCCAAGCGATAAAGGCGTTGGGCAATATTAACATCCCATCCTTCCAGAACATCCGGGGTTTCCAGTTCGGTAAACTGCTTTAGATCATCCCCACCCATCGCGTTCCAGGCCATTTCTGATGCCATATCGCGAATGTTGCGAATAACCGGCACTTGCGCATAGCAAACACGATTGAAGACGAGCACAGGATCCGTCACCGATATCGGCGCATCATTACTCTGAGCGAAAGCTGAGCCCATAAAAGTACCAGCTGCCAATCCTGCCAGTAATGTTTTACCAATGATATTCAATACAAACCTCATAAATGTTTAAACGCTAACTTAGCCCTTAACCGCTTTCACGATTTTCTGCGCGGCATCATCAAGATCATCTGCAGCAATAACATCCATGCCTGAATTGTTGATCATGGCTTTGCCTTCGGCAACCTTTGTACCTTCAAGACGCACAACAAGCGGCACCTGAAGACCAACTTCTTTAACAGCTGTCAAAACACCTTCTGCAATAACATCACAGCGCATGATGCCGCCAAAGATGTTCACAAGAATGCCTTTTACATTCGGGTCAGATGTGATGATTTTAAATGCAGCAGTCACCTTCTCGGCCGTTGCACCACCACCTACGTCGAGGAAGTTTGCTGGAGACGCACCGTAAAGTTTAATAATATCCATCGTTGCCATCGCGAGGCCGGCACCGTTCACCATACAGCCGATATCACCATCAAGTGCGATATAAGCAAGGTCA
>CAZXZQ010000087.1:0-9256 GCA_964645215.1 uncultured Rhizobiaceae bacterium
GTACATTTGCTAATATCCGTATCAAAAATCAAATGTTGAGCGATGTTGAAGGCGGTTTCTCAAAGCATTATCCATCAGGTGATCAAGCGCCAATGTATGATGTTGCAATGCGCTACAAGGAAGAGGGCACGCCGCTCATCATCTTTGCTGGCAAAGAATACGGCACAGGCTCATCACGTGACTGGGCAGCAAAAGGCACACGCCTTCTTGGTGTAAAAGCAGTTGTGACTGAGAGTTTTGAACGTATTCACCGTTCAAACCTAATCGGCATGGGCGTTCTTCCACTTGTGTTTACCAATGGTGAGACTTGGGAAGGTCTTGGCATGAAAGGTGATGAACAGGTTTCAATCGCTGGTCTAACCGATCTTAAACCACGTCAAACACTTACAGCTGATATTACATTTGCTGATGGTTCAAAAAAATCAATTGAACTGCTGGTGCGTGTCGATACAGAAGATGAGCTTGATTATTACAAAGCAGGCGGCATTCTTCATTATGTGCTTCGCAATCTAAATCGTGCTGCATAAAGCACATTTTGCTGCAATTTTTACCTAAAGCCCTGCATTTTGTGGGGCTTTTGCTTTTTTGATAATATATTGATCACGAAAACCTGTTCGCAAAAATGTCTTTGTGAATCGATTTTTTTACCTTTCTAAATTATGTATTATTTGCAAATTTAATTATTACACTCGCAAAATTTGGAAATTGAGATAGCCCAGAGGTTTCTTCCGTGCATAAGTTTTTGAAATCATTATTGTTTGCTCTTTCAGTAACTGGCTTGTCACATAGTGTGGCTTTAGGTGCTGAAATATATCAGCCGAAGGCTGTTGTAGAGCTGTTTACCAGTCAGGGGTGTCATTCTTGTCCTCCAGCAGACAAAATAATTGGTAAGTTTTCCAAGGAAAAAGAAGTGTTAGGCCTGAGTTGGCATGTAGATTATTGGGACTATCTAGGCTGGAAAGATACGTTTGCTTCAAGGGCAAACACTGAGCGTCAATATTCTTATGCGAGAGCGTTACAAGAGCGTCAGGTTTATACACCTCAGGCTGTTATCAATGGTCGTGCACATGAAGTTGGTTCTCGTGAAGGCCGTTTGGTTGGCACTATCAATCAATTCTCAGCTTCTAAAAGAGGCATGCTCGTTCCGATTAATGCAAATGTTGGCGGTGACAGCTTAAACATTAAGATCGACGATACCAGCATTGCAGATAATAGCACGCTATACATAATCTATTTTGACAAAGACGCATCGGTTAAAATTACGAGAGGCGAAAATACTGGCAAGACCATTACGTATCATAATATCGTAAGGAAAATTCAGCCTTTGGGTATGTTAAAATCAGCCGGGCTAAACATGGATTTTCCTCTCTCAGAGATTAAACGTGAAGGTACGGACTCCGCTGCGTTGATATTGCAGAATTCCGACGCACATGGGGAACCGTCATCTATCATCGGTGCTGTGGTTCTTTCTGAGTTTTAGAACCGGACCAAATTTAGATAAAAAAAGACCGGTTGCGCAAAAGCGAACCGGCCAAGGGTATGGGGATGTTGTTGCGTATAAGTGTCGGTCCAGCTTTCTAAACCTCCGCTATGGGGGCATAATGCAGTGGTCCAAAACTGGACCGATAGAGGCAACACGAATATATTCATCCTAAATCCGGGCAATAAAAGGGTGACATTTTGTCGATTCTTTGTTCATTTAGTGAAAAATGAGACTTTTTAAACTTCGAAGATCACCAGGAATTTTCAAAAACACCTTGCATTCGTACTAGATCAATCCCATGATTTAGACATGCAAAACTCAAATAATATAATACCGCTGCAGCCAATCAACTCAAAATCTAAGAAAGCTTCTTTTGAGCGTGTATCGTTTCAACGCCGCGATATTGATACGCTTATGCAGTTTTATAGCGCACGTGTAGGGACTGGTGAATGGCGTGACTATGCGATGGATATGCTTAAAGATCGTGCTGTATTTTCCGTCTTTAAACGAGCCAGCGAAGTGCCGATTTATACCGTTGAGAAGCAGCCTAAGCTTGCAAGAAAGCAAGGTGAATGGTCAGTGATTAATGCGAGTGGCCTAGTTTTAAAACGCGGTCATGACCTGAAACAGGTTCTTAAGGTTTTGGACAAAAAGCCAAAACTTGTGGTTTATTAGACTTTATATTTTATTTTAAAATCCATAAAAAACGGCGCCTCAAGGGCGCCGTTTTCTAATACGTTATTGACTTGAGCTTAGTCGTCGCCGCCCATGATGCCCATAATCTGTAGAATATGGATGAACATTGAGATGAAGCTACCGTATAGAATAAATGCACCAAAGATTGAGTTACGCTTAGCAACTGCTGGTGAATGGTTTGCGCTATACATGTTCTTGATCGCTTGTGTTTCCCAAGCTGTGATTGCTGAGATAAGCAATACATAAGCGCATGAGATAAGAAGTGCGAACATTGTGCTTTGCATGAAATAGTTCACAACCATTGCAACCAGAACACCAATCATTGCCATTGCAGCAAATTGGCCGATGCCTGAAAGGTTTTTCTTAGTTGTGTAGCCAAGTACACTCATGGAGCCGAACAAGATTGCCGTAACACCAAAGGCCTGAACAATCATTTCAGGTGCAATTCTAAGGTAAGCAAAGATCATTGGTGCGATTGCAACGCCCCAAAGTGCAGCGTAGCCCCAGAATGCGGCATGTGCCATCGCGATATTGCGACTGTTAAGGATCATTGTTGGTGCAAACATGCTGACACCGATCAATAGAATAAAGAACAGCCAAGGCATGCCTGCAACAAATGACAAAAATGCTGGTGAGTTCATTGTTACCAAAGTAACGATGGCAGTGCCGGCGATGCCGAGTGCCATGTAATTGTAAACTCCGAGCATATAAGAGCGGAGGCCTGCATCATATTCGACGCTGGCTCTGGCGCCTGCGCCATAATTGATTTCGTTTTCTCTAGGGTCAGCCATGTATCTGTTTCTCCTGATTAGTCTGATGGGATTTTCCACAAAGTTACTAATAATATGGTACTTTAATATGACATTCTCAAGTCTTAATTTGAGGTGAATCTATGCAAATAATACTGTTTTTCCTATAAAATAGCTAATTTATAGTTCTCTAAGCACGGGTGCTGCCTTTTGCCCCAGTATGCGCCATGTGCCAATCAGGCCAAGAATTATGGTAAATGCCAAGGCGGTTATGACCGTTGTAGTGGCAATGGTGGGTTGAATGAGAAATGTAAAGCTCATAATCACGGAAATAACAAACCATGCGGCTATACTGCCTGCAAGTACTGCAAAAATTGCGGTTGCGAGACCCAAAAGGCTATATTCATAGACAAGTGTTTTGATCAGTGTCTTTCGTGTAGCGCCAAGCGTTTTCAGAACAACCGTATCATGAACACGTTCGCGATTTCCTGCTGCAAGTGCGCCTGCAAGCACCAGAACGGATGAAAACAGAGCGACTGATGCCGCCGCGCGTATGGCGGTTGAAAGCTGCTCAATCAGTGTATTGACGGTTTTAAGCGCATCGCGAATACGCACAGCCGTAATTGCCGGGAAGTCTTTAGAAAGACGTTTTAGCAGTTTGCCATCAAACCCATCCGCATCTGATTGACCTGATGTTAACGTTGCAAGCCAAGAGTGGGGCGCACCAGCAAATGTGTTTGGTGAAAAGACAAAAACGAAATTAACGCCTAATGTTTCCCATTGCACTTCGCGGAAAGAAGCAATCTTTGCAGAAATATTGCGACCAAGCACATTGATTATAATTTCATCGCCAATCGAAAGGCCTAACTCTCCCGCTTCTTCAGCAGACACAGATACAAGCGGTTCGCCTGAATAATCTTCTGGCCACCATTCGCCGCTCGCAAGGGTAGAGTTTTCAGGAACTTTTTTTGCGTATGTAATACCGCGATCGCCTCTTAATACCCATTCACCACCGGGAGCTATATCTGCCTCAGCAGCCAACACGCCGCGTAAGGATACAACTTTGCCCCTCAACATGGGGACAGAGATGATTTTGCCTGCCGGGGTCATTTCAGTGAGCGTTGATTTGAATGCATCAATTTCTGTGTTTTGGATATCGACAAAGAAAAAGTCAGGCGCGTCTTCCGGCAGGTTATTCGTAATCTGGCTCCGCAGGTTGCCGTCAATGGTTGCAAGTGCGACGAGTAATGCAAGACCAAGGCCCAATGATAAAATGACTGAGCTTGTAAGTGACCCCGGACGGTGAATATTGGCAATTGCCATTCTAAGCGCAGTTGACCCAGGTTTTGGTGCAGCTTTTGCAATGCGTTTAATGATCCATGCTACAAGCTGCAGCAGAACAAAAGAAGCGAGTATCGCGCAGATAAAGACGATTGCGACAAAACGGTTGTCAGAAAAATATATCGCAGTACTAATCAAGATACCTGTGTAGACAATGACTGCAAATATATATTTTAGCTGTGGCCATGTTTTGTGGGCTTGATACGCAGATGAACGGAATAGATCTGTGGGTTGGATATCTTTTGAAAGCGCTAACGGCCAAGTAGCGAAGATAAGTGCTGTGAGATATCCAAAAAGAACGCCTGGTGCCAATGCGCTTGGAAACCATAATGTACCTTCGGAGACAGGTAATATACCACCCATTGCGGAGCGCGCCAGATAAGGCATGCCGATCCCCATTGCAAGGCCGATGATAATACCTACACTCGCCATAATCAAAATTTGAATGAGGTAAATATTGAAAATCAAATTGCCTTTTGCACCAACACTTTTGAGCGTTGCGATGACGGAGCGCTTAGTCTCCAAAAACGCACGTGTTGCATTGGCAACACCCACGCCACCTACGATTAAAGACGTAAGCCCTACAAGGGTGAGGAATTGTGAGAAACGATCAATGCTGCGTGTAAGTGCTGGTGCAGCGTTCTCTCTTGATCGAATACGCCAACCGGAATCTGGGAATTGTTGTTTGGCCTGCTTAATGATTGAGGACGTATTTTCCGGAGACGGGTCGTCCAGTTTTAATTTAGCATGATATCGAAGTAGTGACCCTGGTTGAATAAGACCAGTGCGATCAAGTCCGGTGCGTGAAATGAGTACTTTCGGGCCAAAGCCAATATTGTCGCCCACTCTATCGGGTTCATTTTCCAGCGTAGCGTAGAGTACAAATTTTGATGAGCCGATTTCAATCAAGTCACCAATTTTCAAATTTAAGCGTTCAAACAATAATGGGTCTGCAAAGGCCGCATTTTCTTCAATATTTTTGCCTGTGATCGTATGTTCGCCGGTTCTTAATTCACCATAGTTTGGATATTGTTCATCAACGGCTTTAAGTTCAACAAGGGTTTGGTCTGCTCCATCGGGTAATCTTGCCATTGCGCGCATGGTCACGATGTCGGTCACCTTGCCTTTTGATTCAAGAAAGGATTTTTGTTCTGCGCTTAATTCACGTTGTACAAGTGAGAAAGAAATGTCGCCACCCAAAATCACCTGACCTTGCGCAGAAATGCCTTTGGTAATGGATTTTGCAACTGACCCTACACCGCTAATGGCCGCTACGCCGAGTGCGATACAACCGATGAAAATATAAAATCCTCTCAAACCGCCGCGCATTTCACGGATGGCGAATTTAAATGCAAGCATGATTTCGTCTAGCCAACTTCTATGCATCGTCTAGCTTTCTATCATGCCGGAGCGTACAGGGATCATCCGATCACAGCGTTCGGCAAGGCTTGTGTCATGGGTCACGAGAACAAGGGTTAAGCCCTTATCGCGTTGTCGTTCAAATAGGAGCTGCGCCACCTGTTCACCGGTTTCACCATCCAAATTACCTGTCGGTTCATCAGCAATCAGAACAGTGGGCGAGGGTGCAAGCGCTCTTGCTAATGCAACGCGTTGTTGTTCTCCGCCCGACAATTGTCCTGGATAATGATTTAACCGCTCACCAAGACCAACGGCTTTTAATTCTTCTGCAGCCTTTTGCATGGCGTTTGCTTCGCCAGAGAGTTCTAGTGGCACAGCCACATTTTCAAGCGCAGTCATATTTGGGATCAGGTGAAACGACTGGAAAACAATGCCGACATGTTTACCGCGAAAGGTGGCTAATTCGTCTTCGCTTAGTTTGGTAATTTCCGTATCGTTGATCGTAATGCCGCCGCTATCAACACGCTCAAGCCCCGCCATCACCATAAGCAAGGTAGACTTACCAGAGCCTGATGGCCCGACAATGCCGGTCGATGTGCCTTTTTCAATCTCAAGGCTCATGCCCTTTAAGACATGCACGCGGGAAGCTGCATCGCCCAATGTGAGTTGTAAATTGTCTAAAGAAATAACAGTGCTGGCTTGTGTCACGAGAAAATAGTACCAAATAAGAGTCGAGTGTAAGTTCACATATGGTGCAATCAAGTGAAAAATAAAGCATTTTTTTATTACAAATTGGTCATTTGCCTAGCTATGTTCTGCGTACCCAATCTGTCATATGCGCAAGCATGCGCAGATAAGACCCTTGTTGCGATTGGAGATAGCCTAACAGCAGGGTTTGGATTGGCACCGGGGCAAGGATTTCCAGAACAATTAAACAAGGCGTTAAAGGCCAAAGGCAATGCAATTAATGTTATTAATGCAGGCGTTTCTGGTGACACAAGTTCCGGTGGTTTAGCACGGCTTGATTGGTCTTTGGGTGAGAATGCAGATGCGGTTATTCTTGAACTCGGAGCCAATGATGCATTACGTGGTATTCCGCCAGAAGTGACGCGAGACAATCTTGAAAAAATGATTGTGCGTCTAAAAGACAAAAACATTAAAATACTTTTGAGCGGCATGTTAGCGCCGCCTAACATGGGTGAGGTATATGCAAATGGGTTCAACCCAATCTATGCGAATCTCGCTAAGAAATATGGCATTTCGCTTTATCCATTTTTCTTGGAAGGGGTTGCGTCAAACCCTTCGCTAAATTTGGAGGATGGTATTCACCCAACGGCAGAGGGTATTGCAATTATCGTGAAGAATATTTTGCCAAGTGTGGAGAAATTACTAATGGAAACTTGCGGAACGGAATAAGCGTATGTCACGGCCCACAAAACTGAATTCAGATGAAATTTCTACCGCATTGGCTTCGTTAGAAGGATGGAGACAAGTTGATGGCAAAGATGCGATTTTCAAAAGTTTCGTATTTAAGAACTTCATTGAAGCGTTTGGCTTTATGACAAAAGTAGCCATTAAGGCTGAGAAAATGGATCATCATCCTGAATGGTTCAATGTGTATAAAACGGTTGATGTGACACTCAATACCCATGATGTAGGCGGTGTTACGGAACTTGATATCAAGCTTGCAAAAGCCATGGACAAGTTTGCTCAATCTTGAAATTGAGCCATTTAACTCCCATCTTGAAGGTAGGGAGAGTTTTATGAAAAAGTCTGAGATAGACGAAATTTTAATGCCAGGTGATGAAGCAGAAAACCAAAAGCGCGAAGAAGATGTGCGTGCAGGTTTCTGGCAAAAGCTTAAAGAAAACGCGCATCGCATTCCATTTATGGAAGATGCCGTGACCGCTTATTATTGCGCGTTGGATCCAGATACGCCGACCCGTGTTCGTGGAACATTACTTGCAGCGTTAGCGTATTTCCTTCTACCGCTAGACACAATTCCTGACTTTCTGGTGGGCTTTGGGCTTACCGATGATATTACAGTTTTAACACTTGCTTTTACGCTTGTGTCCGGCAACATCAAAGACAGTCATCGCTTGGCTGCTAGAAAAGCCCTTCATCAAGAAATTGATGCACCTGAATAAAGTGGACAAAAAAGTCCTTATTCCCTAAACCATCACACAATTGGTTTTTAGGACAGGAAGTTTCATGCGCGGGTATTTTGGTATTGGAGTTGAGGGCATTTCCAAGCCCATGAATTTTGGCAATCTTGCCCGCTCAGCGCATGGATTTGGCGCAAGCTTCATCTTCACTGTTGCGCCTGCAAAAGCGATTGGTTCGCCGGACTCTGACACAACAAAATCACAGGACCATCTGCCATGGTATTCTTATGCCGATGTAGAAGAAATGCGTCTGCCAGATGATTGCCGTCTTGTGGGTGTGGAATTAACCGAGGATGCAATTGAACTGCCATCCTTTCGGCACCCGGCGAAAGCTGCTTATATTCTCGGCCCTGAGGGTGGCTCGCTCTCACCACCTATGATTGAGAAATGCGAGTTTACGGTAAAAATCCCGATGAACTTCTGCATTAATGTTGCCATGGCAGGCGCTATTGTTATGTATGATCGGATGCACTCACTTGGCCGTTTTGCCGAACGTCCAATTTCTTCTGGCGGACCCAAAGAACCATTAAAGCCACATGTGCATGGCAAGAAGCTTTATTCTGGTGGTGATAGGCTGCCCTAAAACGAAGCGTAGGTCGCAAATATGCGTGGATATAATAGCCATAGTTGATTAGATTCAATTTCATGGACGCATTATTAGAGCCCTTTAAACTCAAACATCTTACATTGCGTAATCGTATTATCAGTACGGCGCATGCACCTTCGTTTCAGGAAGGTGGGCATCCTCGAGAACAGTATCGGCTTTATCATGAAGAAAAGGCGCGCGGTGGTGTGGCTCTTACCATGATTGGTGGTTCGACCAATATAGCACCTGATAGCCCTTCTGTTTTTGGCCAACTTTATGCGGGTGATGACAGTATTATTGAATGGTTTTCCCAACTCACAGATGGGGTGCATAAGCATGGTGCGGCGGTTATGTGTCAGATCACCCATATGGGGCGGCGCACCGCATGGGATGATGGCAATTGGTTGCCAGTTTTGGGGCCTTCTGCAACACGCGAGCGGGCGCATCGGTCATTTCCTAAAGTCATGGAGCATGAAGATATAGAGCGTGTGATTGAAGATTTTGCCAAAGCCGCCGCGCGCTGCAAACAGGGTGGATTTGATGGCATTGAATTGCTTTCCCATTCACATCTTCTAGGGCAATTTCTTTCTCCGCTAATTAATCACAGAGAGGATGAATATGGAGGATCGCTAGAAAACCGGATGCGCCTCTCGATACAAGTGCTTGAGCGGGTACGAGAAGTGGTTGGTGCTGATTTTATTGTTGGTATGCGAATTACTGGGGACGAATTAATACAAGGTGGTTTAAGTGCCACCGAATGCATCGAGATTGCTCAGGCATTATCTGAAACCGGTGCGGTCGATTTTCTTAATATTCTAGCAGGCGCGCCCTATGACGATCTTGGTCTTGCAGGATGGGTGGCACCCATGGGCATGCC
>CAZXZQ010000088.1:0-9238 GCA_964645215.1 uncultured Rhizobiaceae bacterium
CTTTACCGTTGATCATGACAATGAATTTGAAAATGTGCTTGATCAGGCACTTGCGATCGATGGGCCGTGTCTTATTCACTTGAAACTGGATGCGAGAGATATCGCGCCGGGCAAGACGATAGAAGCCTAGAATACATAAACGCTAGTTTTGCGAAATTCTCATTTTTGGAGAGTAGGATGTGTTTGCATCTTGTATTTAGTGCGATATTGCATTATTTAATACGAAATCGTATTAAATGGAGCTTGTGAAAATGACAGTTACACGCAGGAAATTTCTTACAATCATTGGCGGTGGAACGATCGTTGCCGCGGCAGGGGCTGGAACCTTTGCAATGACTAGAATCCCCACCAAAGCACTAGCGCCCTGGGATGCCGCAGGTAGTTATGATGACTATCGTAAGCAAGCTTTATCTTATGCACTGCTTGCGCCGAACCCGCATAACCGCCAGCCGTGGGAAGTGGACTTGAGTATGCCAGATCAGGTGAAGATCCTCCGGGACAAGAGTCGTAACCTGCCTGAAACTGATCCTTATGATCGCCAGCTCACGATTGGCATGGGGTGTTTTATAGAGTTGATGGTGATGGCTGCTGCAAAGACTGGGCATCGTGCTGATCTGACGATGTTTCCGGAGGGTGAGAGCGGACCGGTAGCCATTGCCAAGTTTACGCAGTCAGATATTGCCGTTGACCTGTTGTTCAATCAAGTGATCTATCGCCGCTCGTGCAAGGAAGCGTTTGAAGCGAAAGCAATCAGCGAAGAGCAGGCAAAATTGCTTTCTTCATATGCGGAAGTAATCAGTGAACGGGGTTCGGTTGAGACACTTAGACAAATTACCAAGGATGCAATGCAAGTTGAAACGCATACCCATCGGACAATGAAAGAAAGTGCTGATCTTACCCGTATAGGCAAAGCTGAAATCAATGCAAATCCGGACGGGATTGATCTTGGTGGTCCATTTTTTGAAACACTGGGCTTGTTAGGTGTTCTTACCCGCGAAACCCAAATGGATACGGAATCAACCGCTTTCAAAAGTTGGATGGAGGATTATTTTACCATGCTCGACACCACGCCAAATTATGTGATGTTGAAGTCAGCAGGCAATTCGCGGATCGACCAAATCGAGGTGGGGAGAAAATGGGTGCGTCTTAACCTCAAGACAACCGAGATGGGGTTGGCGCTTCACCCGGTGAGCCAATGCTTGCAGGAGTTTGAGGAAATGAAACCGCATTACGAACATGTGCATAACACGTTTGCAAAATCGGGAGAGACCATTCAAATGCTCGGCCGATTGGGCTATGGTCCCGATGTTGGCAAAACGCCGCGATGGCAGCTCGAGACAAGGATCATAAATGGATAAAGGGCAGGACATTGGTGGTTATTTCCAGTTCTTCAATGAAATTGGAATCATCAATCAACTTGTGTCGACCAAACTTGCAGAACATTTACCGCCCGGCATATTGCCCTCTCATTTTGGTGTGTTGAACCATTTGACGCGTCTTGGGAATGGTAACCCGCCGGCGGTAATTGCGAGCGCGTTTCAAGTGCCGCGCACAACCATGACGCATATGCTTTCTATTCTTGAGAAACATGAATTCATCCAAATTGGACCGAACCCAAAAGACGGCCGTAGCAAGAGTGTGTTCATTACAGAGAAGGGCGAGGCCTTTCGCATGGAAACAATTCAAAAACTTGCTGTGGCCTTTCAGGGCTTCGCGGAAGAATTCTCGATGGAAGAATTAGGTCCGGTGTTAGGCAAGCTCGCTGAGGTGAGGGAATATTTGGATAAGGAACGGGATGGGAATTAGAGTTGGGTGGTTGGTTTGAGCCCATATTCACAAATGCTGGCGTCCGCATCAATGTCTGCTAAGGTAGAATGATCCGAGAGAGACAAGAATAACTTATGACAGATGAAGAATTCATACCAATTAAAGGGAAAAGCAAAGGAACATGGTGCGCTTGGGTTGCTCGAAAGAATGGCAGATTGTTGTACCACTTTCCCGTAGATTCTGGCTTTGCCAGCCTTTTGTTTGAGTATGAAATTACTAAGGAACACCTATTTGCTCTTCAAACTGATGAAGAACGTTTCTATCTTTTGTTTGCTGTGATGCACGATACTCACCAGCTAGCACCAAAACCAACTGCAACAATGTGTGCAGAGATATTCGATACCGTACTCCTCGCCGAAAACTGTATGCTATCAGAATTCTTGGCGGATGCAGATGGCAGTCTCAGAACACTTGGTGTACACTGTAATATCTGGGAACTTGCAGATAAGTTGATGTTAGCTTGATAACGGATAGCTTTTTTCTATTGATAGGAAAGCGGTCATTGGAGTAAGCACAATGCAATTTAGCATAAAAATTTAAACTTTAGGTCTAAGGCAGAACCAGTCATTAAGCGATTAAATCATTATAGTAACTTTGTTCGCAGAGCGGTCATTTGGGCCTTCACGTAAGAACTAGGCCAAGGTGCGGGAGTGTTTAGACAATGAACGAGATGATGGGGTTAGATTTTGTCGAAGATCGACTACAAGCCCGAAGTAAAACTTGGCATATTATTTTTCAATGCCGACATAAAGCTGCGCAATAGCTGACTTTACGTATACGCAAGTTCTGGTAACGTATTTAAAGTATTAGCATTACAACCGTCTATTTTACGTTGCACAGTTGGAGGTGAAAATGAAAGACGCAGTTTCAGAACTTCAGAAAAATGTTTCGGTTCCCTTTGAGCAGGCACGTGCGATGCCAACTTCAGTATATACATCACAAGATTTTCTCCAGCGCGAGTTAGAAAATATTTTTTCAAAGGATTGGTTTTGCGTTGGCCGTGCATCATCCTTAAGTAAACCCGGTGATTATCTGACACTTGATTTAGCTGAACAACCGATCGTGGTTTTGCGTGATAGCGAAGGGCAATTAAAAGCGATGTCTAATGTTTGCCTGCATCGCATGTCTACGCTACTGGAAGGGCGCGGCAATGCTCGCAGCATTGTATGCCCATACCATGCGTGGACCTATAATCTTGACGGATCATTGCGCGGCGCACCGGCAATGACACTCAATGACGGATTTTGTAAAAGCCAATATAAACTGCCGCAAATACGCTGTGAAGAATGGCTTGGATGGATGTTTGTTACCCTCAATCCTGATGCAACCTCAACGGCAAAAGAATTTGCTAAGGTCGAGGATTTGATTGGTGATTATGACATGACCTCCTATACCGAAACGTTTTATGAAACCCATGTTTGGAATACGAATTGGAAGATTCTCGCAGAAAATTTCATGGAGAGTTATCATTTGCCCGTTTGCCACGCGGGCACAATTGGCGGCTTGTCTAAACTTGAAGAAATGATCTGCCCGCCCGGTGAAGCGGCTTTCAATTATCATACGATACTTAAAGATGATTCCCTCAAGATTGCGATGGCGCATCCAAGTAATACGCGTCTTGAAGGTGAGCGTCGACGCATGACGTATCTGCTGGCAATTTACCCAAGTCTGCTGATTACGCTGACGCCAGGTTATTTTTGGTATCTTACCTTGCAGCCAAATGGCGTTGGACAAGTTAAGATTGGTTTTGGCGGCGGCATGTCGCAAGATTATGTAAATGATCCTGATGCACAGGGGCATTTCACTCAGCTTAAAACACTGCTTGATGAAGTAAATGTTGAAGATAAGGGCTGTACTGAGAAGGTATTTCGCGGGCTTTCTTCCCAAGCCGCAAAACCGGGGCATTTGTCGCATCTAGAGCGTCCCAATTATGATTTTGCCTGTTATCTTAACAGTCGTATGCAAACCGCATAGCAGACAAATAGCAAATTATACTTGAAAGGACATTTCATCCTTTCGGAGTTTCAGGCGATGAATAAACTTGATACCTTATCAAAAGAAGCTTCCCCGCGCGTAGAGGCGATGCGGCAAGAACTAGCACAAATTGCATCGGCTCCAGCAAATGCTGCAAGAGGATTACCTGGTTCATTTTATATTGACCAAGAATATTTTGAGCATGAATGTAATACAGTTTTGAAAAACGGTTGGCATTGTGTTGGGCGTGTAGATGAAATCGCAAAGATAGGTGATTACATCACCGTGTATTTACTCGGCGAACCATTGATTATTGTTCATGATGAAGCAGGCATTAAAGCCCTCTCCAATGTTTGTAGACATCGTGGAATGCCACTCGCAGATGGTGTTGGAAATACAAAGCGTTTCGTTTGTCCATATCATGCCTGGATGTATGGCACAGATGGCAAGCTACTTCGTGCAGCTAGAATGAAGAATGACAGTTTCGACCCCAAGACCTGTAAGCTGGGCGAGTTTCATTGCACACAGAAGTTTGGTTTTATCTATGTTTGCTTAAGTGAAATCGCGCCGGATATAGATAATGAACTGGAAGGGCTTGATACACTAATTGGTCGTTTTGAACCAGAAAATTATAGCTTAGTACATTCCGCAACAGAAAATTGGCAGACAAATTGGAAATGTTTACTTGAGAATTTTATGGAAGGATATCACCTTTCCGTTGTTCATCCAGAAACCTTGCATGGATACACGCCTACTGGCTTAAGTAAAAAGGCGGCATCTGGCAAAGGGTTCACCAGTTATCATGCAAATTACCCTGAAGACACACCTTCGCGCGGCAAAGGCGCACCTAGTTTATCTTCAGAAGAAAGACATCGCTCAACTCTATTTTCAGTCTTTCCCTGTCAGGTTGTGAGTATTGCGGCCTCTCTTTTAGTTTCCCTTTCTATTCGCCCTTTAACATCGGAGTCAGTGCAGGTTAAATGGACGATGTCTGTCTATGATGATCAATTGGACTATGCCGCGGTTAAGCATCGCATCACCTTATGGGAGGATGTTAATAATGAGGATCGCGAGAAGCTTGAAATTATGCAAAGGGGCTTGGGGTCAGTTTTTGCATCTGGCGGACCCTTTGCGGGCCCAGACTATGAAGGCACAGTTCACGATATACTTCTATGGCTTGCAAGGCAGGATGCATTGAGTTCTTAAGAAACTTAAGTATTTCTTTTTATTTCTGCTGCAAGTTCGGGTTGGCAGTTGTTAGATAATGAGTGCTTGCTGCTTCAGTCCGCATAGCAGGCACTAGATTTAGCCCTCACCTCGGTTTTTACATCCCCTTACTTTCGCTAGAAAGTAAGGGGATGTAATAGCTTATTCGGCGGCTGCGTCTGCAGCAATTTTAGCAAAGATCACGTCAAGCTCTTCTGCCATTACCTTTAGATCAGGTGTTGCAGTTGCATAATATGGTTTGAAGACATGGCTAGGCTTTACATAGGAAAGCGTTGTTGTGCCATCTTCATTTTCTGTCAGATAATAAATGATCGGCGCTTCCATGCCAGCTGCCTTGCTTGCTTTAAGCATGCGCACAGCAAACACGTTGTTATAAACGCCAATTACCCGATTACCAGGAATGGTAAGGCCGCGGCGCTTAGCACCACCTGATGCACTCGCAGTGTTAACGCGGCCCATTTTGTTGGCTTTAATTACCTCGGTCATTTTTTTGTTCAAATCAGCAAAAGCGTGTTTTGTTTCTACAGAAACCCAACCTTCAAGCTGAAATGTTTCTGCAAGAGCAGTGCTCATTGAAGACATACTAAGTGCTAATGCCAGACCTGTTGCCGTAATCAATTTTTTCATAATTTTTCTCCTAGACTTAAAACTAATAGTTTTTGATACCGTAGTTCAGCATGGACTTGCTCTCTATTTCAAGTAAATTACGCGTTAGCCTTTACTTGACCTCAAGCCACCTCAAACAGTCCTGCTGCGCCCATGCCACCGCCGATGCACATGGTGACAACGACATGTTTTGCGCCACGGCGTTTGCCTTCAATGAGAGCATGACCGGTCATGCGTGCGCCGGACATGCCGTATGGGTGGCCGATGGAAATTGCACCGCCATTGACGTTGTATTTTTCCGGGTCAATGCCAAGTTTATCACGGCAATAAAGACACTGGCTCGCAAAGGCTTCATTGAGTTCCCAAAGGTCGATATCATCAACGGTAAGGCCATTTGCTTTTAGAAGTTTTGGAATGGCAAAGACCGGGCCAATGCCCATCTCGTCTGGGTCGCAGCCCGCAACGGCCATGCCCTTGTAAATGCCGAGCGGATTGAGCCCGCGCTTCTCGGCTTCTTTTTCTTCCATCAAGACGGAAGCGGATGCGCCATCTGAGAGTTGTGATGCATTGCCCGCAGTGATGTATGCGCCTTCCTTAATTTGCTTGCCGCCTTTGAAAACTGGCTGGAGTGATTGCAGGCCTTCAAGGTTTGTGGATGGGCGATTGCCTTCATCTTTGGCAAGCGTCACTTCCACGTCTGAAATTTCTTTTGTTTCCTTGTCCATCACCTTCATGGTGGATGTCATCGGCACGATTTCATCATCAAACTTGCCTGCCTCTTGTGCTGCAGCGGTGCGCATTTGAGATTGCAGTGCGAATGCATCTTGCTGGTCGCGGGTCACGCCATAACGTTCAGAAACCACTTCCGCAGTTTCAAGCATAGACATGTAGGTTGCTGGAATATTTTCCATCAACCATGGATCCACACCACGGTGAAGGTTCATATTTTCGTTCTGAACAAGTGAAATGGATTCAAGGCCGCCGCCGATTGTAACTGTCATGCCATCTGAGATAATTTGCTTTGCGGCAGTCGCAATCGCCATCAAGCCGGATGAGCATTGGCGGTCGATGGATTGTCCAGCAACCGTTGTTGGCAAGCCTGCACGTAGCAATGATTGGCGGGCGATGTTTGTGCCGGTGGAGCCCTGCTGGAGAGCAGCCCCCATGATGACATCGTCGATTTCACCCTTGTCTACGCCTGCGCGCTCTACGGCACTTGCTATGGCATGGCCGCCAAGTTCTTGTGCCTGTGTGTCATTAAATGCGCCGCGATAGGCTTTGCCAATCGGTGTGCGGGCGGTGGATACGATTACTGCTGATCTCATGATGGTCTCCTAATTTTTACCCCTCACCCTGAGTTTGTCGAAGGGTGCAGGTTTTGAGAATGCCTCTATCTTTCGACAAGCTCAGGATGAGGCGTTTAATTTCTTACTTAGCCATTTGTACGGCTTTAACAACATGCTCCGTGCCGGAATAGAATATATCCGGTTTTGACATGTCACTGATTTTATCAAAATTTGCTGCAACGCCGTCTGCGTCTCTCTGATCTTCTGGCAAGTTCATACCAGCACTTTCACTAATCTGCATAGTTGCGTATGTGCCTGCACCTGCAAACATAACCGTGTGGTTTGGTGCGTCCTTACTTACGAGGAAAACTGCCGCCGGGGTCACAAATGTCGGGTCAAGCTTTGCAAGCATATCTTCGGTCAAAATGTCTTCCGTCATGCGTGTCGCAGCCGTAGGGGAAAGGCAATTGATCTGGATGTTGTTTTTCGCACCCTCGATGCAGAGCGTGTTCATCAGGCCAACAAGGCCAAGTTTAGCAGCGCCATAATTTGCCTGTCCAAAATTGCCGTAAATGCCTGATGTAGATGTGGTCATGAGAATACGACCATAGTTTTGTTCTTTCATCTGGTTCCATGCAGCGCGGGTGCAATTTGCAGAGCCGTTCAAGTGAACATCAACGACCGAATTCCAGTCAGCGATTTCCATTTTGCCGAAGGATTTGTCGCGCAAAATACCTGCGTTGTTAATGAGTACGTCCACGCGTCCCCACTTCGCTACCGCATCTGCAACCATGGCTTCACAGTCGGCGTAATTGGCAACATTTGCACCATTGGCAATTGCCTCGCCGCCAGCATCAATAATTTCTTGTGCCACGGTTTCTGCCGGACCTAGTGCGCCGCCAGTGCCGTCTCTTGCGCCACCGAAATCATTAACGACGACTTTTGCACCGCGCTTGCCCAGTTCCAATGCGTGGCTGCGCCCTAAACCATTGCCTGCGCCGGTTACGATTGCCACTTGTCCTTCAAATGAAATAGTCATGTTTGCGATTTTAATCCTTCTTCATAACGGTTAGCCCAAGCCATTCGGCGACTAGAGCTGGTGTTTCAACATTCTCGATTTCAACGCTCACATCGTAGCGCGATAAATATTCGCCCGGCTTGCGCTCCGTGCACTCCACTAGTTTGATCACACCGCGAAGGCGTGAACCGGAAGGCACTGGCATGAGGAAGCGAATTTTTTCAAACCCGTAATTAATACCCATAGCAGTATTTTCTACTTTTGGCAGCGCGCTATCAACAAAATATGAGAGGAGAGAGAGCGATAAGAAGCCATGCGCAATCGTCCCACCAAAAGGCGTTTCAGCTTTCGTACGCGCTTCATCCACATGAATAAACTGATGGTCGTGGGTTGCGTCTGCAAATGTGTTAATGAGTGGTTGGTCGACATCGACCCAAGGGGAAGTGACTTCCAATGTACCAGCTTGCGCCTGATAATCTTTGATAGAAGTTTTTGTCATTGCATCCTCCTATCTATGCATGCCAAACAAGTCTGCTTGCGGGTTTACATGAATACCACCATCAAGCGGGAGAATCGCGCCTGTGATATAAGATCCACCTTTGCCGCAGAGATAAAGTGTTGCACCTGCAATATCATCCGGTGAGCCGATGCGCCCAAGCGGCACACCTTTGCCAACATGATCGGCTTGTTCATCCGTTGCAGTTGCAAAGGCAGTCATTTTGCTTTGGAATGGACCAGGTGCAAATGCGTTAAACGTGATATGTTTAGCCGCCAGTTCCCGCGCCATAATTTTGGTGATGTGATGGACGGCAGCTTTGGAAGCCGAATAAGAATAGGCACCTTCACCAAGGGCAGCAGTTCCCATCACAGAGCCAAGGTTGATAACACGGGCAGGGTCTTCCTTGCTTGTGGAGCTAATGAGCATGGGCATCAATTGCTGCGTAAGGTGGAAGATTGCCGTGACGTTTACATCCATCACTTTGCCCCAAGCTTCGTAAGGAAATTCATTGATCGGCGCGCCCCAGGTTACGCCTGCATTGTTGATGAGAATGTGGAGTTGATCCGTTCGACTGTTCACCTCACCGACAAGCGCCATAATGCCTTCTTCAGAACTTACATCTCCCGCAAAGCCTTCTGCCTTGCCAGATGCGTCCATGGCGTTCAATTCTTTTGCCACTGCCTCACAAGCTTCGCCCTTGCGTGATGCGATGAGGACGTGGCATCCAGCTTCCATTAGAGCGGTAGCTGCCATACGACCTATACCGGTCGCAGCGCCTGTTACTAGGGCAGTTTTTCCTTC
>CAZXZQ010000089.1:0-9176 GCA_964645215.1 uncultured Rhizobiaceae bacterium
CAAGTTTGATGTTGCTAAACTGCAGGCAGCGTTAGAGGAAAGCCTTCAAAAGACGGCGTTCAAAGGTGATTTGGATGCAGGGTTTGGTGCATTTTCCTTGACCAGACGCCCGGGCGTAGAAGTTGAAACACCAAATGATCTTTCTGGTCTTTTCTTTACACGTGTTGATGAATCTTACGAAGAAGTGCGCCGCGAAGATGTGGTAGATGAGTTTCAGTTCACAGAACTCGTACCGCAATTCAAAGGCACTTATTTTGAGCATGTCCATAAGGAATTGACGAAACGCTTTGACATTGGCCGTATGCGAGTTCTCTCTAAAGGGCTTTATAACTGTAATTCATGGCACAGAGACCCTGAGCCGAGGCTGCACATTCCAATTGTTACCAATCCGGGTTCCTTGTTCTTAGTCAACCATCACGCCACGCATTTACCCGCTGACGGTTCGGTTTATTTTACTGACACGCGCGGTTACCATACTGCACTCAATGGCGGTGAAAGTCATCGCGTGCATATCGTGGCGGCTCTTCCATGGAAAGGGTCACCCACGTGACCAATACTTCTTTTCAAACATTCCTACATGAAACCCAATGGGGCGACATCCCAAGTAATGTTCAGTCTTTTACCAAACGTTGCTTGCTCGATTTAACAGGCGTTTGGATCGGCGCAACGACCACTGAACTTTCCAAAATCATATGCAATCATGCGGCTGAGCAATTTGGCGCAGGCACAAAATCTGCGTCGATAATGTTTGACGGCCGCAATGTTAGTCCTGCTGGTGCAGCGCTCGCAAACGGTATGACCATCGATGCACTGGATGCGCATGACGGCTATAAGCCGGTGAAGGGGCATGTGGGGTGCCATGTGCTTCCAACAGTCACCGCCATATGTGAAGCAGAAGGCAAAATGGATGGCGCGGAATTTCTTTCTCATTTGCTTGTTGGCTACGAAGTCGGTGCAAGGGCAGGGTTAGCGCTTCATAATACAGTTTCTGATTATCATACGTCTGGCGCATGGGGCGCTGTGACCTCAGCTGCACTCGGTTCCCGCATCCTGAAATTTGATGAAGCAAAAACGCGCGAGGCAATCGGGATTGGGGAATATCATGGCCCGCGTAGTCAGATGATGCGCTGTATCGATTATCCTTCGATGTTGAAAGACGGTTCCGGTTGGGGCGCGATGGCAGGTGTGAGCGCCGCCTATCTTGCAAAGAATGGTTTTACAGGCGCGCCAGCAATTACGGTTGAGGCAGAAGAGGTTGCGCATTACTGGGCGGATTTGGGCGAGTATTGGACCATCTTAGACTCCTATTTTAAGCCATATCCGGTCTGCCGTTGGGCGCAACCTGCCACTGAGGCTGCGATCACCTTGGTAAAAGAACACGGCATCAAGCTTGAAGATATCAAGGAAATCGAAGTCCATTCTTTCCACGAAGCCTGTAGATTAGCTACACGTGAGCCGCAATCAACCGAACACGCACAATATTCGTTGCCTTATCCGGTTGCTGCAGCACTTGTGTTTGGCACATTGGGTCCAAATGAAATCAGCGGTGATGCACTGCGTGATGAACGCGTGTTGAAGCTATCTAACGCAATAAACCTTGTCGAAAGTGATGACTATAACGAAACTTTTCCAGAACATCGCCATGCCCATGTGGTGATCGAACTGAACGACGGAACGCGTCTCACGTCCGCCCGCCATAATGCTAAAGGTGATCCGGAAGATCATTTCACGGATGAGGAAATTCGCGAGAAATATTATTGGCTCGCTACGCCGGTAGTGGGTGAGGAGAAGGCAGCTAAAATAGAAAAGGCTATCACCGGTTTGGATGGCGGTGGCCTTGAAGAATATTTGAACTTAATTCTAAAGCCGTAGCTTATTTCTCTTTTGCTAGTTTTTTCGCCTGAGAAACCCAGTCATCACGATCGATACGACCTTTGAATTTCAGATATCCATCAACCCACTCGCGCTCGGCTTTTTTCCATTTGGAGATTTGCGCGAACTTGTAAATGCCAAGTCCATTCAGAACGCCCTCAAGTTTAGGCCCTACACCAGAAATACGTTTCAGGTCATCCGGCTTTGCGGGTTTTTTCATACGAGGTGGTGAAGCGTCTTTCTTGGTTGCAGGCTTTGCTGCTGCTTTTTTGGCCACAGGTTTCTTCGATGGTGCTTTGGCTTTTGAGGCTTTAGCACCTGCCACGGCTGCAAGAGATGCTACCGCTGCGGTTGCCGCTTTTGCTTTCATAGAAGTTTTTTTAGTGGATGTCTTTTTAGCTGGCGCCTTTTTCTTATTGCCAAGTACGATCACCGGCTCCATGGAATCCAGTATGTCTTCAGACAGGTGACACTTGATTTCATGACCACCTGCTAGCTTGCGCATTGGTGGCACTTCGCGCTCACAGAGATTACCTTCAACCTGTAATTTGCGCGGACATCGAGTTTGGAAAGGACAGCCCGATGGCGGGTTAAGTGCCGAAGGAATATCCCCATCCAAGACGATATGTTTTTTCTCAACCGATGTATCTGCAATTGGAATAGCGGAGAGGAGAGCCTCTGTATATGGATGATATGGTGGCGAGAAGATAGTGTCTGTGTCACCTTGTTCAACAATATGGCCGAGATACATCACAACAACGCGGTCAGCGATATAGCGCACAACGGAAAGGTCGTGGCTGATAAAGAGCATGGTGGTTTTGGCTTCGCGCTGAATTTCCATCAAAAGCTCTGTCACAGCGGCCTGAACCGACACATCCAAAGCTGATACAGGTTCATCCGCTACAACAACTTTTGGCTGACCAGCAAAGGCACGTGCCACACCAATACGTTGCTTCTGCCCGCCGGAGAGTTGACGCGGCATACGTTCAGCAAATTCACGCGGCAATTTCACGAGGTCAAGCAGTTCGAGCATCCGTTCGCGGCGGTCTTCCTGACTATTACCAATTTTGAAAATTTCCAACGTCCGCATAATTTGACTGCCCACGCTGTGGCTTGGATTAAGTGTGTCAAACGGGTTTTGGAATACCATCTGGATGGAGGCGACAGTGTCTGTCTCACGATCTGAAACGTCAACGTCACCAATCTCAAGGTTGTCAAGTTTAACAAGACCATCCGTTTTGGTTTCAAGGCCGAGCAATACTTTTGCGAGTGTGGATTTACCGCAACCAGATTCGCCCACAATCGCAACAGTTTCCGCTTCACGTGCATGGAAGCTTACACTTTCATTGGCCTTAACCGTTCTGGTGTCCGAGCCGCCAAACAATGCGCTTGCTGCTACGGAATAGTATTTTTTTAGATCGTCAACTTCGAGAACTTTGTGGCCTGGTTCAACCGGGTCTGTAACAACAGGACGTTCAGGCTCTGCAAACCAGTCAATTTCAGCAATGCGGTTACAACGTGACTTATGGGCTTCGTTGTCGCCAACAGACTGCATACGAACTGCCTGTGCATTACATTTTGCTTCATCATAATGCGAACAGCGTGGTCCAAAATTACAGCCGAGAGGGCGCTCATGCGGCAATGGCAATTGACCGGGAATAGAAAGCAGCGGGCGTGAGTTCTTATCCGCACCGGGCAGGGGAATGGAGTTAAATAGCCCTTGCGTATAAGGGTGACGCATGCGGTCAAACACATCATGCACAGTGCCGGCTTCAACTGCTTCACCAGAATACATAACCGTGATTTTGTCACATGTTTCAAGGATAAGGCCAAGGTTGTGCGAGATGAAGAGCATGGAAGTACCAGTTTTGCGGCCAAGTTCTTTCACAAGCTCTACAATGCCAGCTTCAACAGTCACGTCCAGCGCGGTTGTTGGTTCGTCAAGCAACAAAAGATCAGGGTTTGAAAGTAGTGCCATCGCGATTACGATACGTTGCTGCTGACCACCGGAAAGCTGGTGCGGGTATGAGTTCATCACACGCGCAGGGTCTGGCAGTTTAACTGAAGCAACCATATCAAGCGCACGATCGTAGGCCTCTTGCTTGGTAACGTCTTCATGGAGGATAGGGACTTCCATCAACTGCTTGCCGACCTTCATAGCCGGGTTAAGAGAGGCCATCGGCTCTTGATAAATCATCGCAATTTTGGAGCCGCGAATATCACGCAATTCTTCTGCTGACATGTCGCCCATGTCACGGCCTTTAAACTTGATTGTACCACCAACAATCTTACCGCGATTGCCCATGTCACGCATAATGCCGAGTGCCACGGTGGATTTACCACAACCGGATTCGCCCACAAGCCCCATGGTTTCCCCGGGCATGATTTTACATGAGAAGTCCATCACGGCAGGAATTTCACCAGCGCGAACGAAGAATGAAATATTGAGATCATCAATTTCGAGGATCGGTTGCACGTCTTTATTAGCCATGTTTTCTCTCCTCTAATCTTTCAGCGATTCTTCGCGCAGACCATCTGCGAGCAAGTTCAGACCAAGCACCAAGCTCAGCAATGAAAGCGCAGGCGGGAGCGGTGGGTGTAGATAAACTGAAAGCAATCTGCGGCCATCATTAATGGTTGTACCCCAGTCAGGGCTTTCCGGTGGCAAACCAAGGCCGAAGAAACCAAGTGTACCAAGTAGAATGGTTGTGTAGCCAATGCGCAGGCAGAAATCGACGATTAATGGTCCACGTACGTTTGGTAAAATTTCCCAAAGCATAATGTACCAAGGACTTTCACCACGTGTTTGGGCAGCAGCCACATAATCCCGGGTTTTAACGTCCAGTGTTAGACCACGAACAATACGGAAAACGGTTGGTGAGTTAACAAACACAACTGATACGAACACAACCAGCACACCACCAGGAACGTTGAAGAGGTCCAGCCACTCAGGGAAGAAGTCAACATAAGTGCCGCGCCCACTTTCTGATATCAGCGATGCGTAAAGCCAGAAGCCTATTCCCAACACAGCGGCAATCCAAATGTTCCGCAAATTAGGTCGGGTCTTCAATTTGGAGTTGATCAAAATGCCTAAGAATATAAGTGGGAAGACGAATAGAACCGTCGCCATATATGAAGGTAGGCCGGTCAAAACAATTTCCGGCGTAACGAGCAAGTAGAAAAGCAAGATAACCGGGAAAGCAAGGATAAGGTTTGCAGCAAATGAAAGTGCTGTATCAAACTTACCACCGTAAAATCCAGCAGGTAGACCAAGCGTAATGCCGACCATAAAGGCAAACAGCGTTGCAAGTGGTGCGATCTGAATAACCACGACAGAACCTTTGATCATGCGGCTAAACACGTCACGTGCGAGGTTGTCACCACCAAGCAGATAATACCCATAGTCGCCAGCTTCGGCACCCTTCATCGGTGTGCCTGGCACTTTATTCTTCATGCCAGAGACCTGGCTAAGTGGGTCATGCGTGGAGATTAAATCGAATATGCCAGTGAAGAGAGCAGTATAAACCCAGAACATCACGAGCGTGAAACCAACCATGCCGATGCCACTGTCAAACAAGCGGCCATAAAGCCCTAATCTATCTTTGTAATGAATAGATATAGCGAAGGTTAAAACAAGCGCTACCCAGACCGGCATAAGCTGCCAAAGAATGCGTCCAATAATTTCAAACCAAGTTAACGGATCCATCTTACACGCCTCCTATGATAAACGAATGCGTGGATTTAGGAACACGTATCCGATGTCCGAAATCAACTGGGTTACAAGAACGATCACAACAGAGACCACTGAAACAGCAAGCAGCATTTCAACGTCATTATTACCGGCCGCTTGAACAAGCTGCCAACCAATGCCCTTATAATTGAAGAGCGTTTCGGTAATCACCACGCCTGTTAAGAGATATGGGATTTGAAGAATAATAATTGTGAAGGGTGCAATGAGTGCATTGCGTAATGCGTGTTTGATGATAATGCCACCAAACGATACGCCTTTAAGCCGCGCTGTACGGATAAATTGCGCTGTCATCACTTCCGCCATTGAGGCGCGTGTCATACGTGCAATATAACCAATGTTATAAAGTGCAATCGTGAGTACAGGCAGCAGGAAGTTTTCAATATTTGGCGATGTCATTGCTTGTGCGGCAGAACCTTTGAGCCATTTCAAGCCAACGGCACTTGAAGCAAAAATAGCGATCAAAATAACGCCTGATACATATTCAGGCGTTGCGGAGGAGGCGATTGCGAATGTGGATAAACTGCGGTCTGATTTTGACCCTTCGCGCATGCCAGCAAGAACACCAATTAAAAGGGCGATGGGTACCGTTAGGATTAATGCCCACATCATAAGGTAACCTGTAAGTCCTAACCGGCCGGAGCGTGCTGTTCTTGTAACTTTGCCTTCATCATCTGTAATTTCTGATAACCCCAAAAGCACATCAGCAACAGGTTCTTTTGAAACTGTTGACCAACCCCAGTCACCTTGGAGTACGCCACAAAATTTTGGTGCATCTTCTACGGGCGAACCTTTGCGTGCGCAGCGTGCACGAACTTTACCATCCGTACCTTCAATAATATAACCTGGAACAACGCCTAACCATTCGCCATATTTGATGACCATATTGCGAGAGTAACCACGGTTTTTAAGCCAGTTGGAAACATCCTGCTCGGACATGCGGAAATTGCCTTGGGTTTTCGCAACTTTCTCAAGATTTGGATAGAGGTTTGTCAGCACGAAAACGATAAACGTGAGACAGATGGCGGTGATGATCATTATGATCGATCGGCGTGCTATAAACTGAAGCATGGTCTCCCCGGTACGCTTTAGTTTTATTGATTATGGAGCGTACAATTTTTTTCGGAATGCAAGATAAAAAAAGCCGCCCAAGATAGGGCGGCTTCAATCATTTTTAAGTTAAGCTTTGAAGCCCCACTTATAGATTTGTGGAAGGTATGCGATGTGCATATCAACACCAGTAAGCTCAGGCTTATGGTGGCGTGTAATTGTACGCCAGTAAGGCTGAATTGTTACACCTTCTTCAATCATAATGCCCTGGATTTTGCCCATTACTTCACGACGCTTGTCAGCATCAGCAATTGAGTTTGCTTTTGCAAGTAGGTCATCAAACTCTTTGTTTGAGAAACCAGACTCGTTCCAAGCTTCACCTGAACGGTAAGCAAGAGCAAGAACCTGTGTGCCCAATGGACGGTGGTTCCAGTTTGTTGATGAGAATGGGTATTTCGCCCAGTCATTCCAGAATGTTGAACCTGGAAGGATTGTACGCTTTACCTTGATGCCTGCATCACGCAACTGAGCTGCAACTGAGTCAGTTGTATTTTTACGCCAGTCATCATCGATTGAGTGTAGCTCATGTTCGAAGTCAGCCATGCCAGCTTCTTCCATAAGTGCCTTAGCTTTCGCTGGGTCATGTGGAAGACGTGTAACACTTGCATCATGCTCAGGGTGAACAGGACCAACGTGACAGTTGTCAGCAGCAATACCTGCGCCTGCAACACCAAGTTCAAGAAGAACATTGTTGTCAACAGCCATAGAAAGAGCCTGACGAACGCGCTTGTCTTTATAAGCATCTGCAGTCTGGTTAGGACGGATAACGATAGTCGCACCAGAAACAACATCAGACTGAGTAAGACCAAGGCCAGTTTGAATGTCTACAAACTCACCAGTTGTTTCCCAGTTCATGTCGATTTCGTCAGCTTCGTAAGCAGCTACGAATGCAGCAGCGTCTGTGCCGTAATCGATAAACTCGATACGATCAAGGTTACCACCTTTACCAGCAGCATAGCCCCACCATTCGAAACCATCGTTACGAACGATAACACCTTTAACGCCAACTTCTAGGCTTTCAGGTTTCATGTAGCCTGTGCCCACTGGGCTAGCTAGCATGTCTTCAGGGTTGTGGCTTGAGTGAACGATCGCAGCTGGATAGTCAGCCATGCCAGGGATGATTGTAATGTCTGGATTAGGCAATTTAAGCTTAACTGTGTGGCTATCAACAACTTCGATAGCACCAGGAAGTGCTTTATTGTCTTCGCCGATAAGTGAAGCCATACGGCCAGCCATTGAGTTACCCTCAACGTCTTTTTCACACCAGCCAGTGATGTTCCGTGCAACGTCTTCAGCTGTGAAGTCATCACCATTGTTCCACTTAACGCCTTTACGTACGTTTAGTGTGTATTCGGTAGCGTCAGCATTTGCTTCCCAGCTTTCAAGAAGCATAGGCTCGAATGAACCGTCACTGTTGTATTCTACTAGATATTCCAACCAGCCTGCTGTGTAAGTCGCAATCTGTGTCCAGTCATATGTGCGTGGATCTTTCAGTGCGCGAACTTCCATCTGCATGCGAACTGTGCCGCCTTTTTTTGCAGCAGCTTCAGCTGGTTTTGGAGCAGCAACGCCAAGCATGCTGTAAGCAGCTGCTGTTGTTATTCCGAGTGCTGTTGTTCTAACCATGAATTCACGGCGAGAGATTTTACCTTCTTGGGCATCCTTAAGGAATACCTTTGCAAGAGGGTGGTTTGTTGTTTTGGTCATCATTAGTTTCCTCCCATAATGAACATAGGTTTATACATAGGTTTATAATGCATGGTGCGAATTATTTCGCAAGGGCAAATCCCTAAGCGTGTTTGTATAAGCCAATACTTTTTAAGCCAAATTAAATTTTCGTCATATGGCCTTATAACGCGGATTGTTGTCGCAAATGCGCCATAAGGGAATACTAGGCCTGATTTTGATAGCAATGAAATTTCACAACAAAATTTAATCTGCCCAAGGCTGACTTGCGCGTATCTATTGGGGGGATCGTTGAATTTTTATTAAAAAAAGGCCACTTGCTGGTGTTAAGTTCTTGCTGTTCAAATTTGCTTTTGTATCAAAAATTAGGACTTTATGTGTGAACATTAATAACTCTCGCATCAATACTATTCTTAATATGTGTCGCATAATGCTGCTCAATCATTTTGACGCTGGTTCTGCAATTTTTAGCAATCATGTAGATATCAGCTCCTTCCAGTAGGCGGAAAGAGATGTGGCTGTGATGGAGTGAATATAGGCTACGTCTATTGCCTTCACGATCAAACTTGAGATCAAGCAGGTTGAGAATACGGTTAAACTGCTTGGTGTGATTATGCGGAAAGATGCGATCTGTTGGCTTGGGTTTGTTACGCTCTAAGAGGCGTTTAAAAGGAAAGACTGCACCAGTAGTGCTTTTACAAAACCCAACACCTCTCTTACCATGCACATGTATTTCTAAAATCTCTTCTTGAGTGCCTTC
>CAZXZQ010000090.1:0-9134 GCA_964645215.1 uncultured Rhizobiaceae bacterium
ATGGGCTCTATGGTGAAGATCATGCCTGGGCGGAGTTCAATGCCGTCTTCAGCGCGTCCATAATGTAGAATATTAGGGGCATCATGAAAAAGTTTACCTAGACCATGGCCGCAAAATTCGCGAACAACTGAGCAGCGTTCTGATTCTGCATATTGCTGAATAGCTTCACCAATATGGCCCGTAGTATTGCCGGGCTTCACAGCTTCAATGCCGATCATAAGAGAGTTGTAAGTGATTTCGATGAGGCGTTCTGCAGCCCGTTTTAATTTGCCGACTGCATACATGCGGCTTGAATCGCCATGCCAGCCATCCACGACATAGGTAACGTCAACGTTGATGATGTCACCTTCGCGCAAAGGTTTATCATTTGGAATGCCGTGACAGACAACATGGTTGATAGACGTGCAGCATGATTTCGGAAAACCACGATAATTTAATGTTGCGGGCAGGGCGTCATGTGCTCTGCCAAATTCAGCGACATAATCATCAATTTCTTGAGTGGTGGTGCCGGGTTGAATGCGTTCGACAAGGCCATCAAGGCAGGCTGCTGTAATTTGTGACGCGCGGCGCATGCCTTCAAAACCGGCTTCACCATGTAGTTTTATGGTGCCAGTATTTTTGTTTGGGGCTAGTGCTGCTTCTATATACGCTGTCATTTCTTATCCACTTTTATGCAGGATTTTCTATCGCGATGAGGTCGACGGCGTCAATACTTGTCGGTGAAAGATTGCACCTGATTGCAATTGCTTCCACGCCCACCGCATGCGCACGCTTGAATGCCTCGCAATAATTAGGGTCAAGGTCTTCAGCAAATTTGAATGTATCGCCATCATTACGCTGAATGACATAAAGCATCACGGCGCGGTTTCCGCGTTTTACTTCATTTGCCATTTCATCAAGATGTTTTGCCCCACGTGCAGTTACACTATCAGGAAATTCATGAATGCCGGGGGTCCGAATAAAATGCACATTCTTCACTTCAACATACGTGTCGGGCTTGCCGTCTGATTGTAGCAATATATCGATCCGAGAATTTTCACCGTATTTTACTTCAGTGCGCAGAGTGTCATATCCGGCGAGTTCAGGAATGCGACCCAATTCAATTGCTTCTCTGGCAAGCTTGTTGGGATGGGATGTGTTGATGCCAACGATCACGCCATTGACTTCAACCATCTCAAGTGAATAACGGAGTTTTCGCTTTGGGTTTTGGCTATCTGAAATCCAGGCCCGAATGCCGGGCTCTGTTAATCCAAGCATAGAGCCTGGGTTTGCGCAATGTACGGTGATGATTTCGCTATCTGGCAATTCGACATCGGCAAGGAAACGCTTATAGCGCTTCACAAGCCTTGTCTCAATTAACGGCAGATCAAACTTCATGAATTAGAAAAATCCACCACCACGGTTCCACCAATTTGTTTTCTTTGGTTTCTCGTTTGTTGCTGTGGGTTCAGCTTCTTTGGCTGGTTCTTCAGAAGTGGTTTGAACTTCCTCTGCCTCAGCTTCTTCAACCACAGGCGCTTTTTTACGGCGTGTTGATCTGCGCTTTGGTTTTTCTTCGACTTCAGTTTCGCTAGCAGAAGCCTCTTCAGCCTCAACAACCGCTGGTTCTTCGTTTGCCTCAGGCTCTTCCTTTTTGGGTGTAACAGGGGCCTTTTTGCGGCGTGTGCTACGAGCGCGCGGTTTTTCAGCATCAGCATCAGCTTCTTCAGAAACTGTTTCTGTTTGAGGCTCATCTGCTGCTACTTCAGCCGAGGCTTCTTGAACTGCGTCTTTATTCTCAACCTCAGAAGTTTCTAAATTTACTTCATCATCCGGCTTACGATTGCGACCGCCGCGTTTGCCTCTACGGCGTTTTTTGCGTGGCCTGTCATCATCACCATCAGATGTTTCTTCTGTGTTTTGAGGGGTCTCTTCGTTTGAAGTTTCTTCAGCATTATCATGTTGTTTGCGGTTGCGGTTTCTACCACGTCCATGCCCTTTGCCGCCTTCTTGTTCTTCGTCACCTTTGTCGAGTGCTTCAAAAGCCGCTTCGCTCTGCATTGCGCCTACTGATGGTGCTGCTTCGCCTGTCGCTAGCTCACCTTTTTCAATGACGAAGTCTTGGCCCTTAATTTCAACAGAGCCTGTAACAATTACCTGCAAACCGTAGCGTTGCTCAAGTTCAAGCAAAGATGCACGTTTGAAGTTCAGCATGTTCATGGCAATCGCATGGGTTGTCTTGACGATTGCATCGTATTTATTATGGCGAGAGACATGGTCTTCAATCGCACGGAAAACATGCAATGCAATCGCACTATCTGAGCGCACATGGCCTGTGCCGCCACAAAGTGGACAGACATCCATTGTGCTTTCAAGAACACTGGCACGCATGCGCTGGCGCGACATTTCCATTAGGCCGAAATGCGATATACGGCCAACTTGTATGCGCGCGCGATCATTCTTTAAGCAATCTTTGAGTTTCTTCTCAACAGATCTGATATTGCGCTTTTCTTCCATATCGATGAAGTCAATCACGATAAGCCCTGCAAGGTCGCGAAGTCTAAGCTGTCTTGCAACTTCTTCTGCAGCTTCAAGGTTTGTTTGGAGAGCCGTATCTTCAACCGAATGCTCACGCGTTGAGCGACCGGAGTTTACGTCCACCGCCACAAGCGCTTCTGTTTGGTCAATGATCAGATAACCACCAGATTTAAGTGTCACTTGAGGTGTCACCATACGGTCTAGTTGCGCATCTACATTGAACTTTGCAAAGATCGACTGTTTATCACGATGCTGTTTAACTTTGTTTGCAGCATTTGGCATAAGCATGGTCATGAAGTCTTTAGCTTCGTTGAACCCATCTTCACCAGCAACAATCACTTCGCCTGTGTTTTTGTCGTAAAGATCGCGGATTGAGCGTTTGATCAAGCTGCCTTCTTCGTAAACAAGACATGGTGCAGACGATGAGAGCGTAAGGTTCCGAACCTGCTCCCACAGACGCATTAGATACTCAAAGTCTCGCGTGATTTCTTCATTTGTGCGGGAAGCACCTGCCGTGCGCAAAATAACGCCCATGCCTTGAGGTACATCAAGTTCAGAGGCAATTGCCTTAAGGCGCTTGCGGTCTGCTGCATTTGTGATCTTGCGCGAAATACCACCACCACGTGCGGTGTTTGGCATAAGCACAGAGTATCGGCCTGCAAGCGAAAGATATGTTGTGAGGGCAGCGCCTTTATTGCCACGCTCTTCTTTAACCACCTGCACAAGCAATACTTGGCGGCGTTTAATTACTTCCTGAATTTTATAATGGCGGCGCAGACGTTTCGGTTGAGGCACTTCTTCAAGCGCATCTTCTTGACCTACAGATTCAACTGGTGTGTCTTCTGCGTCATTATTATTGTCTGCATCGTCTTCAGAAGATTTTTGATCGTCATCCTCTGCCGCTTCAGCTTTCTTTTTGCGCGGTGATCTACGGCGTGTAGATTTACGCTTCGGCTTTTCTTCTTCGCCTGTTTCTTCTGATGATGCTTCCTCAGTAGGGGCCTCTTCAGATGCTTCTTCTTCGGTTTTTTCTTCTGCCTTGGCCTTTTTAGTAGGCGCTTTTTTGCGGCTTGTTGAACGGCGCTTTGGTTTTTCTGCAGCTACCGGTTCTTCCGAACTGTTATCCTCTGAACTATCGTCATCAGAACCGCTTTCAGGCAAATCTTCTGATATCTCATCCATTTCAACCATGGCGGCCATAGTGGTTGGTGTATCATCACCATTATCTGAGTTTTCATCAGATGTGTCTTCAGCGTCTGCTTTCTTCACAGGCGCTTTTTTGCGGCGTGTAGAGCGACGTTTTGGTTTTTCTTCTTCGTCAGCAGGCAGTGTTTCTTCTGCAGATGCAGTTTCTTCAGCAACCTCAGCCTCAGGTTCGCTAGCAGCTTTTTTTACTGGTGCTTTTTTACGGCGCGTTGAACGTTTTTTTGGAGTATCTTCCTCTACTGCCTCTGTTGCAGGTTCTTCAGATGCCGTTTCTGAAACTTCGTCCTCAGTTGTTTCTTGGGCATCAGCTTTTTTTACAGGCGCTTTTCTGCGACGTGTTGAACGTGCTTTTGGCGCTTCTGCCACTGCGTCTTCTTCTACGTCAGAACTCTCAGCAATTGTTTCAACTGCTTCAGTTTCCTCAGTATCCGTTTCAACTTCGTTTTCTGCATTATCATCCGTAGTTGCAGCAGCTTTTGATTTTCGTGAACGACGACGACGCGATTTTTTCTTTGGTTCTTCGTCTGTCGTATTATCGTCCCCATCTTCACGCTCTTCTGCTTCGCGTGATGCACGTGCTTCTGCAGCCTCTGCTTCTAGCAAAGCCTGACGATCAGCTACTGGAATTTGATAATAGTCTGGATGAATTTCAGAAAAAGCGAGAAATCCGTGGCGGTTGCCACCATAATCGACAAAAGCAGCTTGCAGGGAAGGTTCAACCCTTGCGACTTTTGCTAAATATATATTTCCTCTTAGTTGCTTTTTCTCCTGAGATTCGAAATCGAACTCTTCTACCCTGTTACCACGAACTACCGCTACCCGGGTTTCTTCCGGGTGGGATGCGTCTATTAGCATCTTGTTTGACATGTATTTTAATCTCCGCAGACTTTGGCTCCGGAAGTATCAGGAAACTTTGCAAGAAGCTTGTCAGGCTTTCTACAAGAGAAGCGCACTTGTTACGTGCTCGCTGAAATTTTCGGCGTAAGTCTGGTTTAAAGTGAGGGGAGAATGACGTTGTTTGTGCAGATTTACGCAGCATAGAAGGTGTCGAGCGTCTGCTCTTCCTTAACCCTGTTCTGCTATCTCTGTGTTTCACGTCTTCCACCACATTTGTTTATCGGGGTGAACCCTTGGTTCACCAGTTAAGCGTTTCCGGGTCTTCTATCGCAAGACACCTCCAACGCTGTATCAGAGCGAAATTAGCTATTTAAAATGCTAACTCGCACGAATCTTGTTTAATCAGCTTTCATCGTTTTAGGATTATACGAAGTGATTGTAATCTATATGGATTGAATCATGCCGCTTCTTACTGATCACATTGAAGATAAGGAAAGATTGCCTCATCTACAAGCTAATTCGTCAAAATATATTAATTTATTGAATACACGCATCAAAATCGTGTCATATCAAAGAGACACGATTGCCGGAATGGCGCTCTAATCGGCCCGCAATCGCTAACTCCAACAGCACCAATTGAACCTGCCCAGCACTTGCATTTGTAAAGCGTATAATATCATCAACTTCTGCTGGTGAAGGGCCTAGTGCCGAAATGATTTTTTTGCGCATATCCGCATCTGTATTTTCAGGATTAGAGGGTTCATCGCCTTCCAAAGGTAATGTGTCTTCGCCTTCAAAAATGTCATAGATAAAGCCGTCACTGTCTTCTTTTGCATGAAGCGGGGTTAGCGCATCCAAAACATCGTCCACACTTGATACCAGTGTCGCACCTTGTTTGATCAATCCATTAGTGCCTTCACTTCTTGGGTCAAGTGGTGAGCCGGGGACAGCCATCACCAAACGCCCCATTTCATTGGCAAGGCGTGCTGTTATAAGAGAGCCTGAACGTTTTGCTGCTTCCACTACAATCACACCAAGGGAAAGCCCGGTGACAATTCGGTTTCGGCGTGGAAAGTCTATTGCTTTTGGTTGCCAGCCAATTGGCATTTCACTGATACATACGCCATTATTGTCCAGGATCGCTTCTGCCAAGTCCTTATTTTCGTCTGGAAAGATATGATCAATGCCACCTGCAAATATAGCTGCAGTGCCTGTAAGCAGGGATGCACGATGGGCCGCTGTATCAATCCCGCGCGCTAGACCGGAAACAATCGTATATCCTTTTTCACCAAGTTGGCCTGCAAAACGTTGCGTCAGTTTCATGCCTGCAACGGAGGAATTTCTAGACCCAACAATGCCAACGGATTTTTCATGAAGAATATCAATATTGCCTTTGACGCAAATAACTGGTGGGCTTTGGTCTGAATGGCGCAGAATTTGGGGGTAGTCCGGTTCACCAAGTGTGATCAACCGCGCGCCAATTTTCTCGGCCTGTAAAAGTTCTTTTTCTGCGTCTTCAACAGGGCATATTTTAATTTTCGCAGCGGCTCCACCGCTTTTAGCTAATTCTGGTAAGGCTTCAATTGCAGCAGCTGCGGTTCCATAGCCAGAGATAAGGTCGCGAAAGGTTGCAGGTCCGACATTTTGACTGCGTATCAGTCTCAGCCAGTTTAACCGTTGCTCATCTGATAATTTGAAATAGCGTTTTCCGCCAAAATCATGATCGCTCATTTCCCACACTTTCTAATGCCCAACATTCCCACACGTTGAGCTTAGACCAGTTTAGCCCTTTTTGCCAATACGGCCTTCTTCGCCACTGATAAGTCGCTTGATGTTTTCGCGGTGACGCCACCATAAAATAAGTGCGAGCAGCGCGAAGAGTTCAAACCATTGTGCCAACCCCATGAAATAAAGCGTTAGTGGCGCTGCGATGCTGGCAATCAGTGCTGCAAGAGATGAATAGCGTGTAACAGCGGCAACTGTCAGCCATACAGCGCAAAAAACCAGAGTTACTTTCCACGTAAAGCCAAGCAGAATGCCGATAAAGGTTGCAACGCCTTTACCGCCTTTGAATTTCAGCCAAATAGGGTAGCAATGGCCAAGAAATGCACCAAGGCCTGCCATAACGGCTGTGTCAGGGCCAAATTGAGCGGCAATCAATACTGCGACAGTGCCTTTTAAAAGGTCTCCAAGCAATGTGGCAGCAGCTATCTTCTTATTGCCTGTGCGCAAGACATTCGTTGCACCAATATTGCCCGAGCCGATCTTGCGCACATCGTCCATGCCTGCAAGGCGTGTGAAAACTATACCAAACGGAATGGAGCCGCAGAGATATCCGAAGAGAAGTGCCAATGCATAATAGCCGTAAATCTGCCAAAGCACAGGATTATCCCACGGCAGGTTAATCGGATCTGGCATGCTCGATTACTCCTCCAGCTTGTATATTTGTTTGCCGCCAACAAAGGTCTCGACAATGCGACCGCTGAAACGCGCACCTTCGAAAGGAGTATTCTTGGAGCGTGAGACGATTTCTGCTTCGCTCACAACCCAAGGCATGTCGAGATCAGCAATTACAAAGTCTGCATTTGCGCCAACCTTCAATGTTCCGCCCGGCAGTCCAAATATCGATGCAGGCTTCGTGGAAAGTGCTTCAATAATGCGGGTGAGGGGTACTTCTTCATTATGGTGAAGGCGCATGGCAGCAGCAAATAATGTTTCCAACCCAATTGCACCGTCAGCAGCTTCCGCGAATGGATGGCGCTTTTCATCCACATCATGGGGATCATGGCTAGAGACGATGATATCAATCGTGCCATCGGCTAAAGCTGCAATCATTGCTTGTCGATCATCTTCATCGCGCAAAGGTGGTTGCAGGCGCAGATAGGTTCTGTAGCGACCGATGTCATTCTCGTTCAATGTCAGATGATTGATGCTAATGCCGCAGGTGATCTGATTGCCATCACGCTTATATTTGGCAATCACTTCAGCACTGTCCGAGGTGGAAATTTTTGCTGCGTGGTAATTGCCACGCGTTAGAGCTGCCAAGCGCAAATCACGCTCAAGCGTGATGATTTCTGCTTCGCGTGGAATGCCAGGCAAACCCATATGGGTTGCGTTCAAGCCTTCATTCATAACACCGTTGGCGGAAAGATCAGGGTCAATGGTTTCTTGCGATATTACCATGTCGAAATCGCGCGCATAGGTTAGGGCGCGGCGCAGTGTTAAATTATTGTCCAAAGAGCGTTTGCCCTCAGTGAGCATAACTGCACCGGCTTCTTGGAGTAGACCAAATTCGGTTAGTTCTTTGCCTTCAAAACCTTTGGTGATTGACACTGCAGGATACACGCGCACTTCGGCATCATCACGTGCAGCACGCCGTACAAAGTCAACCAAGGCAACATCATCAATTACCGGATTGGTTTCTGGCATCATGATGAAGCTTGTTATGCCGCCGCTGGCAGCAGCTTTGCTTGCTGAGGCTATTGTCTCGCGGTGCTCGCCGCCGGGTTCACCCACATATACTCGAGCATCTACAAGGCCCGGGAATACATGCTTGCCTGAAGCGTCAATTACTTCAGCATTCTTTGAGTCTTTTGAAAGGCTTGCGCCAATCTTCTCTATTTTTGAATTTGATATCAAGATGTCCATTACACCGTCGATATCTTGTGATGGGTCGACGATATGTGCGCCTTTTAAGAGGAGGCTTTTATTAGACATTTGCACCTCCGTTTTCCATTAGCACTTCAATGATTGCCATGCGTATGGCGACACCCATTTCAACCTGTGTTTCAATAACGCTTTGTGGGCCGTCGGCTACATCTGATGCAATTTCTACACCGCGGTTCATTGGGCCGGGGTGCATAACCAGTGCATCGGATTTTGCGAATGCCAATTTAGCGCTATCAAGACCGTAATATCTGAAATATTCACGGACAGATGGAATAAGCGCACCTGCCATACGTTCACGCTGAAGGCGAAGCATCATGACAATGTCAGCATCTTTCAAGCCTTCTTGCATGTTGCGGAAAACCTCAACGCCAAGCTGTTCAATATTTCTTGGAAGAAGCGTGGAGGGCGCAACGACCCGCACTCGAGCGCCAAGTGCATTGAGAAGCATAATGTTGGAGCGTGCGACACGACTATGCAGAATATCACCGCAAATTGTCACTATCAGCCCTGCAATACTGCCTTTGTTACGGCGAATGGTAAGTGCGTCCAGCAAAGCCTGTGTAGGGTGCTCATGTGCGCCGTCACCTGCATTAATTACCGAACATTCCACCTTGTTGGCTAAAAGCTCTACGGCACCAGCAGATTGGTGTCTTACAACCAGTAAATCAGGCTGCATCGCATTGAGCGTCATGGCTGTATCGATTAGCGTTTCACCCTTTTTAACGGAAGAGGAGGCGACCGACATATTCATTACGTCTGCACCAAGGCGTTTGCCTGCCAGTTCAAACGAAGATTGTGTACGGGTGGATGCCTCGAAGAAGAGGTTTATTTGTGTGCGGCCTCGAAGAACAGATTTCTTTTTTTCAAGCTGGCGTGAAACGGAAACGGCTTCGTCTGCGCGATCT